>PCWC01000066.1:0-29799 GCA_002787175.1 Parcubacteria group bacterium CG11_big_fil_rev_8_21_14_0_20_39_22
TAATCTGTCTGAAAAATAGCCCTAAAACACTATGTTTTAGGGCTATTTTTACATCAAAAAAGAAGTAATTGTGATTCATTTATTTTCTTTTCCTGTGGTTTTTTCTTACCGGCGGCAATCACTGCGTCGGCAAATTGCTTGTTCGTCAGAGTCAATATTCTTATTGAACCATTATTTGGTGCATTTGACAAGAGTCGCTTCGTATGGACTTCTGCTGAATCAATGTTGGCACAAATTCTCGTATATACCGAGAATTGAAGCATATCATAACCATCCTGTATTAGGAAGTTGCGAAATTGAGTGGCGTATTTCCTATCAATATCCTTCACAACTGGCAGGTCAAACATTACTAAAAGTCTCATAAATCGATTATTCATAAAGTTGGTAATAATAATTTTATAGGGTCACTTTCATCGGTAGATGTAACCAAGCTTTGTACAGTAATTTCTATAGCTCGTTGTAAAGAATACGTCTTCCCCAATAAAACAACCGGCTCTGTAAGTAAATTAACGATAGATATTCGGTCTTCTTTAGTAAGAGAACCTGCAACGTTGGAAATATTTTGAAATACAAATCTGTCGATATATGGCCTATAGGGTTCAATTATGTCGTCCGCCAAATTGAAGTTGTTAAGTTCACTATCGTGATGAATGCCAACACTTGTTAAGAAGCCATACGAAGATAGCGATCGAGATGTTACACCACGGATTACGGCATAACCATAATTCAAAGCTGCATTGATATGATTATCAAATGAGCGCACAGCAGGAATATCAAGAATATTTTGAAAATATTCGCGAGCCGCAGCTCCTTCACGGTTGGTGGTATCACCAGATTGCACAGAATTAACGTATGATTGTATTTTCAGAGACTTCTCCCCTTTTACAAGCCTAAATACTTCTGACTGATTTAAGATTTTTTGTTCAACAATTTTTTTCCATAATTGCTTTTTAAACGGCAATGACCACTGTAACTGTTTCTTGATTGCACTAACTTGCCTGGAATGTTGCTGATATCCCAACAGCACTCCACTTGGCATATATTTCTCATCACATATAAATACCGTTATTTTGTGTTGCACACAAGCATTTAGAAGCGCACCGGTAAGAAGCGTACCGCGATTTTCTACGAGCAGTACTCCAATGTCTTCCAGTGGCAGAGAGAAGGTCTGATCGCCTTGAATAAGGGAAAGATTATTCTGCTTTAGTGAAAGTCTACTCTCGTTACCTACATGTATAATTCTCCAAGACATAAAAAAACGATACCTATTAGGTATCGTTTTTTTATTTATGATAGTGGCATACGTTTTTCGTGATGCACTTTATTATAATTACCCAATATGTCTACCATATATTTATCTAATTTGTCAAGCGATTTAATGCCGGTATTCTTTTGCTCAGTACGATTATGTGTCTCTACCACTAGAGATGCCACTGAAACCCTCGCCTTAACATAATATCCTTTTGTAATATTTTGACCTTTTGTCATACTCAACAAATCACCTGGATATACACTAAACTTAAATGAGTAATTATCGTTTAGGACATCCCAATCCTTCTCGCTTTTTCCTCGAGTACACACTTTTGTCGGAAGTTCTTTTTTCGTTTTGTGATATGCGTAAACAGGAATAAAATAGAACTCGTCTTTACCTTTCTTATTAGCTTTGGTGAAAATATCTACGCGTACCATTGATTGTCGCTTCACAATTCCCTCTCCATCATTAATTAATAGACCCGATTTTTGTCCACCCGTAAGCTTAACGGAACGCACCAGTGGTCCTTTTTCTCCATTTTTCATGGTCTTATAGAGCGGTTCTGCAAACGCCCTCTTCGCGTCTCCATTAAATTCACGCAGACGAGAAAGAAGCGTCTGCATGAGTTTTGGATCAAGAAACAACCCTTCTTCAACAAGACGTTTTTCTGTAAGATTGGTGAGCGGCACTTTAACCGATGAATACTCTTGTTCAAATCGCTTTGCACTGCGCACCTTGTCATCATGGACCTTACCACTCACCTTACGGCGTGGCATATGCGACACAAAGATTGGTTTTATGTTTAGTTCATCATCAGTTTCTTCTCTATTCTTAAACCACAGAATTTCATCTTTATGTGCTTCTAATTCATACATCGGATCATCTTCCATGCGTGCCGCTAATTCATAACGGAAACCTTCCCAAGGGTCATTGAGCTTTGTGCGGTATTCTTCTTCCTTTATTTCTTTCTCTAATTTATGTGCTTCTTCAGCATTTATCTCGGGCAATTCATCGAGTTTTTTATGCAATTGTAAGTACCTTATTATCTCCCCCTTCTTAGAATCCTTCGCAATATCCTTAACAGTTTTACTATTCATTACCGCTACCAGTGCCGCGTCCTGTGCGTGATGCTTTAGATTTTCCTCCCGATTTTTATAAAGTGTCCAACGCTTGCGTGCATAAGCTGTCGCCATACCGTTTACAGTATTAACCGGCTTCTTATGATCAGGATCAGAAAATTCTAATCCTTTCTCAATGTAATTCTTTACAAATTTTGAAATATATCGAGTGTCATTGAGGGCACGTGCAACCAAGTCATCTCCCACATACTTCTTCACAAGTAGATTCGCTCGCTTTCGTGGAGCAATATTGACAAACGATTTTACCAACGCTTCAAACTGAGCCCATTTATTTTCATTGCCACCGAACCACTCGTAAGGAATACGATTCCCCTTTTCTTGGTTTTCTTGCTTTAGTACCAACACTTTATTATTAAAAGAGTCATCTAAACTACGGCTAAATGGAATAACGTGATCAATCTCTACATACCCATCCTCATTGAGGCGATTTTCGTAAATTGCTTTACCAGAATACGCACACTTACAATTTTGTTCGCTCCAGAGACGGAATTTTAAAATATCCTGTCCTTTGGGTTCAGGGATTCCGAGCTCGACCATGCGTTCTTTTGCTTTTTCATTTACAAGCCTATTATCTCCTTGCAGTTTTTCAATATTCTTGCGTTCCCTGAAATTTTTCGAAAGATCGCGAGCCAACTCAATATTTATTTGATGAGGTGAACCATACCTATCGATAATAGCGTTGACCACCTTGATAGTCTGCGATATGGTTCGTTTAACAACCGGATTGGTAATGCGATAGTCATCTTGCTTAAGTGACAATAATTTGTGTCGTTTGATGTTTGCGAATTCTTTATAATCCGCTTTAGATATGGCGGTATCATAATCTTCACCGGCTTCCAAATATGGGATTATATTATAGAGAGCTTTTAGAGAAAGACTACCGAAAGAGTCATAGGTTAGATCAGAAGAAGTTATTGCTTCTATTACAGTTTCAGGGATTTTCTCAACAGCGTACTTACCGTTGATTAAATTGTCCTTAACTTCTTTGTTTGTTTTATACAAAGAAAGTACCGTTCCAATCCTATCGTAAATCGTTTTGTCATCATCTGCTTTCTGTACAAAGTTAGGGTCAGTTTCTTCTAACAAGTCACGTAACTTCATCCAATTCATCATCGAAGGTAATTTCGTCTTTGTCTCCGCTTCCTTTATCAACTTCTCCTTATTAATCTCTTCTCCTGGTTTTACTTTGATAAAGTAATTAACCATATTAAAACGATCACTTGCTCCTAAGTTCAATTTTTTACGAAGTCCGTCATAGTGTGGAGTTTTGACAGAAAAAATGTATTTCTTAGCAATTTTTCTTTCTTCTTCACTTAACGGTCGCCCTCTATCATATTGACCTTTCTTTATAACGACGTGATTTATCTTCTGCAATACTGAACTATATTGGAAAGCATATGTCGCTTTGGCGGCACGCAACTCTTTTGTTTTTCCTTCAAAAGTACACAGACCAACCATCTTCTCAAATCCGCCTTGAGCATAATGTTTTTGTCTATTAAAAGCCCCCGTTGCATTATCTTCGGTGTCATGGTCAACAATTGTTTTTACAAGTTCATCAGTTACAAATTTATTACCCAGTTTTTGTTGGACTGAAAATATCTGCCCGAGTTCATCTTCGAGCATTCCCCGAGTAACAGAATTCTTGTATGACCCAGCCTTATTACGCACACCTTCAAAAGAAATGTTGTCCTCATTTTCAACAATCTTTTTGTGAAAAAGTTCACCAACAGTTCGTACACCTTCTTTAACAAGAGAGATCTTCATATTCTGAATGCCAAACAGTACAGCTCCACGCTCTTTATCTACCTTTGCGTCACTTTTTTCTTTCCGGTTACTCTTATATCCTCGTCGCTTCACTATGTGGTATATGGCAATAAAGAGTTCTTGCGGAGAAATAAGCTCATCGAGTGCGCAGGTTCGTATTCCATAAGGATTGTTCGGTTGTGAGTGAGCTTTCCTAATTTCATCTTTTGACAAACCCGCCCTCATAAAAGCTTCTTTTACTGCATCCAGTCGACCGTGGCGCCGCGCTAAACGTCGGCGCTGACTTCGCGCTAAACGTCTAGGTTCTGCCAAAGACTTTCCACTATCAGGTGTTTCGGGCTTATCAAAATAACGCACCCCTAAATCAATGATGCGTCTTTTATCTTCATCAATTATTGCCCACCCTACGGATGTAATACCTAAGTCAAGCCCTATAGTGTACCTCATAACCCTTAAAATATCACAAAATCAGATAGAGATAAACCGCGAACGAGTCGCGGTTTAGAGCTCTGCGGTAAACCTTACATCCCGCAGGATGTAAAGCACCTTATTACAGCAGCCTAACAGATCAGGTCTTGGTATAAACTAATCTTTATTGTGGCTACAGATATATACTACCATCTTGCAGTTTTATCAGCAACTTTTTTCAGTTTCCAAGCTATAGAAATTAGGCAATTCTGTTCTAATCCCACTTGGGTTCTTTCCAGAATTTGTGCTTTTTGTTTTGTTCCTTAAGTAGATTCTCCACCTTGTCCCAATCTTGCTTTTCGTTGCCTTCGTCGACCATAGTGTCAATTTCTTCTCCGCTTATACCGGCGTATAGTCCGGCAACCAAATATCTTACACCTTGATTGTCACTCGGATTCATTTTCAGTATCTGTTTGTATAACTTTATCGCTTCTTTTTCTTTGCCTTCTTCGGCATGCAAACCGGCGCGATATTTTATAGCTCTTAAAAACGGTCTGTTTCTCAACACTCCCCACGGCATCTCTGTTGGCCACTTGGGAAATTTTTGTTTTGTTTTCTCGTAGGCGATTTTTACATTCTCCACCTCTTTATCTTTGTCTCCCGATTCATAATACAAATGAACAAGACCCACGTAAGTTATCACATTGTTCGGATCAAGTTTGATCGAATTTTGCAGTAACTTTTCCGCTCTTTTGCGGTCAGACCGATTGCCGCCCGCGAGCTCCATAGCATTATAATAATTATCCATGATTTCCTCATCGGGACCTTTAAGCGCCAGCATTTCTTCCTCACCAAAAGCAACTGTACTTTTATTCATTTCCTCAAAAACTTCCTTTACTTCCTCTTCCGTTGGATTGCTCCCAAACAATTTACAAGCCGGACAATTACCACATCCTTTAAACTCGACTTCCACTTCTACAGGCAACGTGTCAAACCAATCACAAGCTTTTTCCCACAATACATCGTCCCGGAAAGTTTCCCATGCGATTTCAATACCTGTTTCAGACGAGTAAATAATTTCTTCAATGAGATACGACTTATCCTTCCATTTGCCGTTTAAAATTTTACTCACCACCTCAATAACCTCTTTGTCTTCATCTTCAGGGTCTACGGACATCATTTCCAGAAAGTCCCGGGCGATTTTTAATTTTTCTTTTTGAGGCAGTGGAGGAATGGCGACGTAACGACCGCTTTTAATCATCTCTTCCGCTTTTCCTTTTTTTGGACTTTTATTTGTTTTGCCAGGTGAGTTTTCAATACAGCCCACATCTCCTTTTTCAAGATCCAGTAAATAGACACAGTCTTCTTCCACACCGTCAAAAGCCTCTATCACCCCGTCTATATCTATTTTATTACCCGAAGGCAGTATGTATTGTTCCATAGCAAGAGAATAGCACGAGTTATTTTATTCTCAAAAGCAAGAAGTACAGTGGTCCACTGCCACTTTCACTTCTACGTAATGCTAACAAAAAGCTCGTCCACGGGAGTGGGCGAGCTGATGTCGTTGATTAAGATCTTTTTGGCTATGTCGTAGCCGAAGCAATTTCATCGGCGGCAACAATCAAACGGTCCGCCGGTGTTAGTGTCTTTTTCATTCCGTTCTCTTTTCGTATTATTGAGGGTTTCAATACCTTGCATTCAGACGATCCCAGTTGTCTTTCGGTCGAATTGCCTCAGACCCTTGTTTACAGAGAGGACATTCTTCAGGTGTCCATATTGGCATAGGGCGATCGATGAGAGAAATAATCTCTCTCCCACTTATCTCCGTAAGACCGGAACGATTTACAAGAGTAAGTATAAACGGCATTGATGCCCCACCTACAGAATCAACTGCCTCAATAGTGAGGTCGACACTTCCCCCCGTCGTTATCACATCCTCGCAAAGAAGCACGTAACTACCCCTCACAAGAGATTTTCCATAGTTATGAAAGACCAAAGATTTTTTTCCGTCGTTTAAAATCTTTGCAGGCGAAGCAAAAAAGCAGTCGTCTCTGGTAAAAGACATTATCTGATTACTCACAAATTCGGCAAGTTTTGTTGCCCCAGTTTGCGGCCCGACGACTCCTTGTGCCTCATCGATATCTCCTCCTTGTATGTCGAACAATTCGATAAGATCGGAAGCAGCGTCGTATAACAATACTTCGTCCGAAATCACTAACCGGCTGTTGAAAAAGCCGTTTGAGTGTTTTCCTGATGTAAGAAGTGCATGTGGTCGCTTTGGGTTTCCATCATGGATCCAAAGTGCGTTATTTTGTTGATATTCAATGATCCATTCATCTGAAGTCCTGAACATAGGTCCTCCTTATTTAGATTTTACGCTTCAAGGCAGCGTCTTTGCCTGTGTCGACCGGTTCGACTCTGCCGTAGACCTTAAACAAAAACCGACTGAAAGTAAAGAAGATGCGTCATACTTAATTTTTAAAAGCGGATTTTTGCAATTCCTCTACTTGTAGATCATCTTTAAATTTTTTACCCCACCACAAGAGAAAGATTGCATAAAAAATGTAAACAGAGACCATTGTCCAGAAAGGAAAGAACTTTATCGTAACGGAAGCAAAAGGCAGACGGGCAAACCAATCGGTGATTAATAGCATATACGATAGTAATAAATACGCTCCGTAACCTGGCAGTGCTGCAAATAGGTACGACACAAAACCGAGTACTCCGGTAAGAAATGCCAGAAGCATAGTAAAAGGTACAAAAGGAAGTACGAGTAGATTTACGATAGGAGAAACTATAGACAATGTTCCCATCATCCACAAAATCATCGGCAAGACAAAGATTTGGGTTGCCAAAGTGGCGGAGACTATTTCACGAAGACCGGCTTTTTCCGGAATAAAGTGTAGATATTTGGATACTACCGGCACTCCGAGTATAAGCCCCAAAGTCGCCATAAATGAAAGCTGGAACGAAGGATCGAAAACCAATATCTTCGGATTCCAAACAATCATAAAAAACCCCGCCACGACAAGAGCATGAGTCATTGTATAAACTCGTCCGGTGGCACGAGCAAGCAGAGCGAGTATAGCCATAAACGAAGCCCTGACTATGGTCGCCGAACCGCCGGTCATAATCGCAAAAGCGATTATGACTCCGACACCTATTCCAATCGACAGCATACGCCTGAAAAAAGAACCGAACAACTTCATTACAAAATCGGCAATTACCGTTATGTTGTAACCCGACAAAACCACTATATGTATAAGCCCCACGGTCCTAAAATCATCAAGAATATTTTCTCCAAGAGAACGTTTGGCCCCAACCACAAGACCCGCAGCAAGAGATGAAGCCGGTTCAGGAATTATGTAGCTCATTTTACTTACAAACGCCTGCTTGAAGGCAAAGAGAGCTCCTACTATCGCCAGATTTTCATCCTCAGAAATTACGACAATCTCCGGATAAAACATTTGGTAATGTATGCCATCTTTTGAAAGATAAGAGATATAGTCAAATTCCCGACCGGATTCGGTTTCAAAATTTTCCGGCTTGTGAAGTTCTCCTTTTATCTCCACTTCAAAACCGTATTCGTATTGCGGATAAAGTGATGATATGACAAGCATACCGGAATCCATAGCAAACTCTTCATCGGCAAATAATAGTTTCTCGGCTTTGACTTTGAGGTGTGTGTTTTTATCTCGGACATCCGGCTCGTCTACTACCCTGCCTTGGATTGTAACTTCCATGCCGACTAAGCTATCTACAGCACTTCTTTCGTTATTGTTTGAAACATCAAACCTTATTACTCCAACCGCAAGCGAAAAAAATATAAGAGCTATGGATAAAAAGACTTTCCGAGCAGATGGCTTGGCAATCGATATTCCATAAAGTAAAAGAGCGACTGAAAGCAAAATCAAAAACAAACCTTCAATGTATCCGACGGAATAAAGTGAGCTATAAGCAACGCCGACTGCGAAAGAACCTATAAAAATATATGATAACTTTTGCCACATAAATAATCGTCTTAGAAACTGATCTTATGTCTCACCACAGTAATATGAGTCAAAACCCCCGTTTCGGGTCGTCATGACCAAAAATATGACTGCAAAACTTCGCTTCGTCCTCATTGAATCTCGATTCACTTCGGACTCCAGCTCGTTTTTCGCCCATATTTTTGGACACTTCAGACCTCGATGAGACATAAGACCAGTTTCTTAGAGCCAATCTCCAATCTCACCACGAGAGGCAGAAGATACACTTCGTGTCTCGTTTCGCATATACGATGAGATTGGAGATTGGCTCTTAAATGGAAACTGAGGAGCAAATCCCTCATTGAGCTCGACGAGCTCCCACCACTTTAATCTCAAGCTGTCGCTCAACTCGACCTTCTTTAATAATATTTTCGAAGTGTTTTTTAAGGTCGGTAATAGCGTCTTCTTTCTTTTCATCTGCGACCATATTCCACACGCTCATTGTTTGGATATACCAGATCGCTTCCTCAGGGCTGAAATATTCAATGACAAAAAACGATTGATCCTGGGCGGAACAGAAACCGTTTTCATTCACTACCTTCGCAGGGTCGTATTCTTTCTTGATGTCCGGAATTTCCTGATTTATGAATCGCTTGAGAATCTCTTTGTTTCTTTTCTTGAAATCACCCGCCTCGTTTTTATTGATGACAAAAAACCATCCATTTGGTTTCAGCACTCTCCTTATTTCATCCAAAGCGATTTTGTTCGCAAACCAGTGAAAGGAGCTGAACGCGGTTATTGCATCAAAGGTGCCATCCTCAAACGGCTGTTTCTCCACTGGAGCGACCTTATACTTTATTTTGTACTTGTTGTCTGCTTTCGCCTGTCGTATCATTTGGTCATCTATATCAGTTCCGACAACTTTTGCTCCATTTTCTGATAGTTGTTCCGTAGCAATTCCAGTTCCGCAACCGATGTCCAAAATATATGGTTCCTCTTTCGCAATTTTATGAAGGATGTAATTCATAGCTTCACTGGGGAATTCTTTCCGAGCTTTGTCGTAGTTTTTGCTTAAATTACCGAAATCACCATATCCTTTTTTTATTCTAAGATTTTTAGTCATACCGTCATTCTATCAAGAATATGGGGTTGTTGACAATCAAGAGATACTGGTGTTGTATTACATCAGAAACGAAAATATAACTGAAAGATTCAATATGCCAAAACAAGTACCTTGGAAATCAAACATCACTGAAGTTGGTAAAAACAAACTTCTCACTCGAGGGGTAGACCAAGAAGAAATCATACGTCGCTTTAGCTACGAGGAAATGGTTTTCCTCTTACTCTTCGATCGAAGACCGAGTGAAGTTGAGGCAAACTTACTTCGCGCGGTTATTGTCTCGCATGTCAGTCATGGTGTCACTGGTCAGAGTACCATCGCAGTGCGTATGGGTGCGGATTGTCGCTCGCCATTTTTGAATTCGGCGGTAGGCGGTTTCCTCACAGGATCAGGAGAGTTCCATCAAGGCGCATTACAGAGATCGATGGAAATGCTTAAAGAAGCAGCCGAAGCCAGAAGTGTAGAGCAGTGGGTTCGAGAACGGTTGGATAATAAAAATACGTTCTATGGCTACGGCCACCGATTCCATTCAAAAGATCCGCGGGCAATTGTCCTTATGAAATTATGCGACGAACATACTTACATTGGAAAGCATGTTCGTACCGCTCGAGATATTGAGTCAATCGTCGGTTCCGAGCGTGGCAGATACATGAACATCGAGGCCGCAGGCGGTTCAATTCTCCTTGACATTGGGTTTCCACCAGAAATTGCCTCTCTCATTATTCTTATCGGACGCGGACCTATGTACGCAGCGGTGTATATGGAACGTTTGCTTTCCGAGAGTAAGCCGTTCCAACGTCTTGCGGTACATGACATCGTTCCCGGAAAGGAGGAGAAATGAATACATCACAAGAAGTATGGGCAATCATTCCCACGCGTGGCGGTTCTACAGGCCTATCTGAGAAAAACATTCGTATGCTTGCCGGGAAGCCATTGTTGCATTACATGCTTGAAAAAGCAGTACAGGCAAGATCACTTAGCCGTATTGTTCTTACTACTGACAATGACGAAATTGAACTGGCAGCAAGACAGATCAGTGGAATTGACGTTTGGCGGCACGATCCTTCACTTTCGGTAGCAGGCCAACCATCGTTCGGTGTATTCCGATCAACGTATGAGAAGCTGGTACAGGAAGGTGGTATTGAGCCGAGAGCTGTGGTCCTTTTACGAGTGACTACTCCGCTATGCCTCGCATCAGACATTGATAATGCTGTCGGTTTACTGCTTGGAAATAATGTCAACGCTGAATCGGTATTGTCTGTTGTGAAATCTAACGTGCATCCGAAACGGACGTATATGATGGACACCCAGGGTTTCTTACGTGCCCGCGAAGAAACTCCTGAATCTGACTACCCTCTACCGAGGCAAGTGTTTGATGAAGTGTACATAAGAAACGGTGCCATATACGCGTCACTTCCCACTATTGTTCGCGAAGGTCGGCTCTGGGGACCCAAAGTTATTGCGTATGTTATGCCGAAAGAGAGATCGATCAACATCAACGATGATGTCGATTTCATTCTCGCCGAAGCATTGATCCGACGCTGAAATACAAATAGACCCGCTCTACGTTCTAATCGTAGGCGGGTTTTTATTTTGAAATCAAAAGTGAGATAGAGGATGGGTAGCCCGAAATTTACTTTTTCCACACATTGCAACGATTCTAAGAGCCAATCTCCAACCTCATCGTATAAGAGCATATCCACCATCTAATGCATAGGCGAAATGTCCAAAATTCGCCCGCGAAAATTGGATAGTTTGAGTAGCCATTCGCCGCGGTAAATGGTGACGAAAAATAGACGGTTTTGCAGCCAAATTTTAACAAAATTACGTGACGAAGAGACTCGGAGTGTATATTCTATCTCTCGTGGTGAGACCGCAAACAGTCTCTTATACATCCGACCATTGATTCTTTAGTAAATCAGCTTCTTGTTTTGAAAAAACTTTTTGATACTTCGCACCCCTCTTTCCCAGAACCTCCGCCTTGCACATATTCCAGTCTTTGTAGAATTTGAAATCGCCAGCAACCATAGAGACATAGCCGTAAGGTTTTTTGCTACTACTTTTTTTCTTTTTTGACACCTCCTTTACTGAATCGGACTTTAGAAATTTGCCACTTACAATATCGGGTATCGAATAATTTTCTATATCTCCCTCATATAATTTATCTTCTTTTAAATCGGCAAACGAAGTCGCAATTTTGTCTGCTCTTTCGTTTCCTTTTACTCCTATATGACCACCAACATAGTCGTATGTTACTTCTAAATTATCTGAAACCCTCCGGAGTTCTTCCCACAGATCGCGATTTAAAACATCTTGCTTATTTTTTGTCTTCCAAGAATTTCTCTCCCAAGAATAAATCCAAGAAGTTATTCCATTTATAAGATAAGATGAATCGGTATAAATTATTACTTTCAAGTTGGATACTGGTGAAGATTTGAGATATGACAATGCCGATATGGCAGCTTGGAGTTCCATACGATTGTTAGTAGTACTCTTATCGTACCCTCCAAGCTCTACAACTTCTCTACCTCCAAAAACTATTACAGCAGCCCATCCACCAGGACCGGGATTCTCCCGAGAAGACCCGTCGGTAAATATAATGACATCTTTTGTTGTGGTATTCATGATAAGCAAGACTTAGGACACATAACTTACAACTAACAACATACAACTTATAAAACAATAATTTTTAATTACCAATTTTTAATTTTATTAGGTGAATTAGGAATTAGATGAATTAGGTGAATTTTCTCTTCCTCTCTTTTCGTGTTACATGTTATACGCTACACGTTCTATGCTTTATGTTACACACTCCACGCTTTCCCTAAAAGCTAACAGCTACCAACTAACACCTATTCTACTATATCCACAATCCTAAGTCGTAGCTCCGGAAAGTTTCGGAACATACTTTTTTCAAGATGAGCGGTTATACTTACCCTTTTCATTGCCGATAGTTCTTTTGAGTTTTTATTCTTAGGATTTCGGGTGTAGAAAAATTGTATTGCGTCGATTGGTTTACCACCTTCTCGTTTACAAACAAATTTCAGATGATTCTTTTCTTTTCCGAAGTACTCTACCCTCAATAACTCGATATTTGAAAGTTCAAAAAGTGGCTTTGGATTTCCGACTCCGAAAGGACCCAATTTCTCTATCGTAGAGTATAGTTTCCAATCAGCTTCCTCCGGAGAAATGACCCCATGAATTAAGGCGGACGCATTCTCTTTTTTTTCTTCGTCTTTGTAAATCAAGTCGTGGGATTTGGAAAGTAAATCATTTAAAAAATGAACTTTTTCACTTGAAATTGAAAACCCTCCTGATTGCATATGACCTCCGTACTGAAGAAATGTACCCTCAGGCGTACTACTTATGATTTTTAGTATATCAAAACCCTCTGGAGCTCGACAAGAACCTTTGAGCACCCCTTCTCCATCCCTACCCCATAAGAAAACCGGCTTTTGACATTCTTCTGCAATGGATCCAGCGGCAAGCCCCAAGAGCGACGGCTTCCATTTTGGATTACCAAGCACGATGACAGGACTGTCCTTGATCTCTTCTCTCTCGGATATATGCCGTTTAATTTCTTTTACCATAGAGGCGACAACACCTTTGCGTTCGTTGTTAATTTCGTCGAGATGATTGGTATAATGCTCGGCCTCATCTTCGCTTTCAGTCGACAAAAGTAAAAAAGCATCTCGAGATACCCCCATTCTGGAGGCAGCATTTATCCGTGGAGATATTGTGAAACCGATATCATCTTCCGATAAATATCTTTGATTTACCTTTGTCTTTCTTAAGAGTTTCATTAGACCGACTCGGGGAGATTTACGCAAAACAAAAAGACCGTACTTTGCAAGCACTCTGTTTTCCCCAACAAGTGGAACCATATCGGAAAGTGTCGCAAGTCCAACCATATCAAGTAACCACTTCTCCCAACCTGGCTTTGGTATATGTAGTTTAACGTTTAAATCATCCTCATCTTCTCTAAGCTTGAAAAGGACCCTTTCCATAAGTTTAAAAACGACCGCTGCACCGCAAAGCATTTTTTCAGGATAAAGACATCCCGGTTGTTTGGGATTTACCACAATAGAATCATCAGGTAACGAACCACTAAGCTCGTGATGGTCTGTGACTATAACATCAATACCAAGCCCTCTGGCGTGGGATATCGCATCGAAAGAAGCGATACCGCAATCAATAGTTAAAAGTAAATTTGTACCATTTTTAGCAAGCTCATCGATGCCAGAGATATTTAGACCGAAACCTTCATTATGCCTATGAGGTATGTATATTTCATAATTTGAAAACCCGACCTTTCTAAAGACATCGTTTACCAGTACTGCTCCCGGAATACCGTCGCTATCATAATCACTCCATATCGCGATATGTTCGTCGTCTTTTATAGCTTTAATCAAACGGTCCGCCGCCAAATCAGAATTTTTGAGCAATGCCGAATCGTGAGTATGAAGATCATAATCGGGATTTAGAAATACTTCTGCTTGGTCTTTTGATGTTATTTTATGACTATCTAAGACTTTTTTTATAAGAGGGTGGTAACTTTCGAGTTCCAGTGAGCTATTATCATCTATTTTTGTAGAGGTTTTCGAAATTGAAGACATCTGCTCATTATAGCACGGGAAGAATTATCGGCTTTCCTCTTTGAAATTGACCTGAAACATCTCATTTTGGACAGTGCGGCGAAGGCTTACATTGGTTATTTTCTTATCCATTATAATCGCTTCAAGAATCCCGCCCTCCATTGTCTCTTCAGAAAATGATTGATCAAATATGAAATTGCCGAGACTATAAGCAATATAGCCATCTTTGTATTGTATAACTGGTTGCAACACATGAGGATGATGCCCGATTACAATATCGGCACCACTATCGATTGCAAACTTACTTATATCTTCTTGAAATTTATTAGGTAATGGCTCATATTCATAGCCATAGTGAAACGAAACCACCGTAATATCCGCTATAGCTTCGGCTTCTTCTATACTGTCTAAGAGCTCACTTTTCTCTATTATGGCTATTCCAGGATTATTATCTCCTGCTTTAATATGTTGACTAAATTCGCTCATTGCTATAAAAGCAACCATCGTACCGTCAGACAATGTTAAAACCTTCGGTCTGTATGCTCCTTTTCTATCATAGCCGACACCGACAGATGTAATCCCAACCCGGTTTAATCTATCCAACGTATCGGTCAAAGCTTCGATACCCCAATCTCCTGCATGGTTATTGGCAATCGACAAAACACTAAAATTTGAATCTCGTAGCTCCTCTGCGTTTTTTGGATTCATACGAAAAGAATAAATAGAACCATGATTACTGCCTTTATCGGATATCGGTCCTTCTAAATTTCCGAAAAGCAGATCGTAGCTTTGCATCTCGTCTCTTATATTTTCAAAAGGGAAACCGGTGTCCCCTTTTCCATATTTTTTGACCGAAAATTCAACTCCTCTGTCTAACATTATATCCCCGACAAAACCAATTTTTACCCCCCGGACCCGATTATATAAATCAAACCAATGACTTTCTGCATCTTGGATCATTTCCGGATTATAAACAGTGGCAATATTTACTTTCTTGCTTTCCGCTACGTTTAAAAAGCCCTGAGCGAAAGGGATAGAGGTATAGACAATAAGAAAAAGTAAGGCTATGTTGGCAAAGAATATAAGTTTTCGGACGTTAAACTTGTGCCCTTTTGGCAGTAGAGTGTGAGTAACTAACTTCATTCTTTTAGTTTAAGACGGAGGACGTTTTAATACAAGGAAGAAAATAAGTTTTAGCTTTCAGGTTTTATCTGTTAGGAAGAGGATAGGTGTTAGCTTATAGGTTTTAGCTTTTAGGGAAAACATGGAGCGTGTAACATAGAACGTGTAGCGTATAACATGTAACACGAAAAGAGAGGGGATAAAATTCACCTAATAAAATTTCAAATAATAAAGTAAGAAAAACAGAGTCCGTATTTTTAGGATTAGTCCGCCGTCACGGATTTGTAGATTGTCTCCATTCGGAAGATCTCCCGTAAGGGGAGAATTTCATTGGTAGATTAGGACATGTTCTTTCGTTTGGAAATTAAAAATCTAAAACTACGGCAACCTGGTTGCCTATGTTTTGATATTTTCCGTAAAATTTGAGGTTAGTAAGAGGCAGGAGTCGGCTGTGTTCCTCCGTAGCTTTAGCGGAAGGGAGGGGTTTATATGGCTTCCATATTTGAGGATTGAAAATTGAAAATTATCCTCTCGTGTTACACGCTACAAGTTACATGTTACATGCTTTTGCGTTACAAGTTACAAGTTCCACGATATAATTGAAATATGGATAATTGTATATTTTGCAAAATAGTAAAGGGAGAGGTTCCATTGCATAAAGTCTATGAAGACGAGGATTTTTTGGCATTTCTCGATATTCACCCGCAGTCACCCGGACACACCCAAGTAATACCAAAAAAGCACTACAGATGGGTCTGGGATTTACCGGAGGAAATGCTCGGAAAATATTTCAAATTGGTACAAAAAATAGCCCTATCACAAAGGAAAGCTTTCGATACGGACTGGATACTTAGTAAAACTGTCGGCGATGAGGTCCCCCACGCTCACATCTGGGTTTTCCCCAACGACAAAGTCAAAGGCGACAAAAAAGATTTTGGGGGGAACGCGGAAAAAATAGTCGATAATCTGCAACAGGGCAACCTGTAACTTATGACTGAATTACTGGATAACATCCTCAATTAATCTTCTAACTCGTGCTCCGATCTTGTAGGTATTCCCATGTTTGCACAATCCCAAATACGACGATACATTCTTTTCATTTACCCTCATAAACATCCGCCGTTTCGTCACCGTCCGCAAAACGCGATGTGTTGGAAAATGCACCCAACCGAGGAAATCCACGCTGGAGGCAAGCGTCCGTATGTAAACCTTATCGGGATGAAGCGAAAGATAAAGGTCATTTGATAGAAAGTCTCCCATCTTCCTCAATCGCTCCGAAAGGTAGCGCTTGTCTTGCGAGAAAATCACAAAGTCATCAGCGTAGCGTATGTAATATTTCACTTTGAGCTTGTGCTTCACGAATTGGTCAAATTCATTCATATAGATGTTTACCAAAAGTTGCGAGGTGAGATTGCCAAGAGGAAGTCCTTTGCCTTCGCTCGTATGAAAACTGTGGGTAACATTCTCCAAAAGCCGTAAGATATCCGTGTCTGCGATATGCTTCTCCAAGATTTTGATTAAAATGGAATGGTCAATACTGGCAAAAAACTTTCGAATGTCGCATTTGAGAACATACACGGTCTTGGTGTGATTAAATGACGCGCTCCTTCCAAAATCCCGAAAGCGGTCTAACGCTTTATGTACCCCTTTCCCCTCTCTACACGAATACGAGTCAGAGATGAATTTGGGGTCAAAGAACGGATAGAGCACTCGGTGTATAGCGTGGTGCAAAAGCCGATCTCGCACGCTCGCCTTGTGAATGTCGCGGGGCTTTGGGTCGGAAATTTTGAAGTGTTTGTAGGAGCCGTGGCGGTAGGTTTTGTTGCGTAGGTCGTTGTGAAGCATGCAAATGTTCTCACCAAGATTAAGAGCAAACTCGGCGACATCCGGCTTGTTCTTCTTGCCCGGCAAAAATTCGTTCCAGGCGATATGCAAATTTTTGAGCGATATGATATTGTCGTACATTATCCTTAATTTTTTAAAAAAATGACAAGTAACTCTCTCTCTCTCTCTCTTAAATTTCCGGCAGTGATTATGAAGATGAAGGAAGCATACCAATTCTGGCTTGCTATTCACCGCAATTTCCCAAGAGTAGAGCGAATGGGTATCGGGCAAAAGATTGAGAATAATTTTCTCTCGCTTTTGGAGATAAGTTTTGGAGCGGTCTATCTGCCTCCGGAGACAAAGGTGGTACAGCTTACGAGAGCGATCACCCATCTTGATACTCTACGCTTTTTTATCCAACTTGCGTGGGAAAGTAAACTCATCCCGATGGAGAAATATACCACGCTCATAGAGCAACTCCACGAAGTTGGACGGCAAATTGGCGGATGGAAGAAAGGTCTGGAGCAAAAACTCCCGCGGAGATAGCGGGAGAAACAATGAGTTTCGGGAGAACGAACCGATTACGGTTCTCGGCATTCCAAACGTTCTCGTTCGAGAGCGGATTCACGTTCGCCTTGCGGTTACCATCCGCGTTCCGATTCGCGTTCACGACGAAGAATTTGTGTGATAAACCATCCGTAGCATAACTCGCCAAATCATGACGAAATGCGAATTTTTTGGGACATAGAAGTCCGCCAGTTTATCACACCAACTGATTGTTTTTTTAATTTTTGAAAAAATACATCCACTCTCTTGCAAGACACTTTGTATCAAGGATACGTGTCCGACAAAATTCTCAAATGCATTCTTACACAAACATGTCACCGAAGTATTTTTACCACGATGTTACCCATGAATGCTTTTTTATTATACAAAAATCCCTCCAACACCACAAAACTAATTTTGCAAAGTGTCAGAGGGATTGAGAGACAAAGGGTCAGAAGAGCTAAGTAGCCGAGGGCTACAGTTGCGGGAGAACGAACCGACGACGGTTCCCGGCAAACCAAACGCCCTCGTCCGAGAGCGGATCCACGTACGCCTTGCGGTCACCATCCGCGCGCCGACACGCGTACACGACGAAGAATTTGCCATCCGATTTTCTTTTAACAAGGAACCGGAACCCTGCCCAACCATCCCCGCGGAGATATTTCTCCGCTTCCCGTTCAAAAAACAGGACGATTTGGTGCTGGGTCAGACAGAGTCGCTCCAGTGGCACACCGTATCCGTCATAGATTTGACGGGATTTTCCATCGCGGATTTGCTCATCCACGACCACTTTCATCTCGAGAGTTGGTTCGTCGGGGACATTCAGTCCCTGATTGACGAAATCCCCGTCAATGAAATTCGGGAACACGTCTAGTGCACCCGCGATGGTGCGGGAGCCGTCGGTCTCGGGAATAACAACAGGTTCCGTGGAGAGTCGGCGGACAAACGGAATCGGCTTGATTTCGGCGTTGCCGTCCATAACATCCAAGACTGACGAGAGCAGTCCCGGAGTATCGGCTAAACGCTTGATTCTCTCCCCTGTCCAGTTACTTTCACGGTTACCTTCACGGCGAAACGCCAACTTCAGCTCATTCGCCAATCCAACATCGAGCATTAGATCGCTCATAGTATTTCCTTTTGGTTTTGCAACAGAGTCACTATGACATAGTTGCGGTTTCAGTTTACCCCGAGTTTCCTCGAGGGGTTTATGCTACGAACCCTCAGTGGTCATAACCAAAAAATGCCTATTTATAAGCCCCTTTTGGCTATGACCACCTGCAAATCATTTTTCAAAGTACCTCACTTTCCTATCTCTATTATACACGAATTAGTAGGTTTGTCAAGGTCTGTTTTGTTTCACCTAATTTGAACACTACTCCCCGCTCGAGCCAAAGCTACGATAGACAAGCCCGCCTTCGCTAAAGCTACGGCGGGCAAGCAAAACTCCCCCGCCAAATGTCCGTACCTAAAACAGACTCCGGTAACCCCTAATACTGGATGTTATCTTCTCCTTTCCTCTCGGTATTCTCCCTTTCTTTTTTCGGGTGTCCTCCCTACAAGGGAGGTGCTGAGTCCTCGAAGCGGAGGGTGTTGTCTTTTTCTTTCCTCTTCTTTCCCCCTACCAACTAAAACCTAACAACTAAAACCTATTTCTTAGAGCTTCAATACCGGACAGAGTGCCGTTGGCGAGAAAGTCGAGCATCGCACCGCCACCAGTCGATACGAAAGAAAAATTATCTTCAAGTTCAAGAGTTTGAAGAGCTGCTACAGTATCGCCACCACCGACAATCGAGACGGCATCGCTTCTCGCAATCGAAGCAGCCAGTTTTTCCGTCCCACCATAGAAACCTCTTTCATAAAATCCGAGAGGACCGTTCCACAATATAAATTTCGCTCCACTTATAATGTTTTTAAGATTCGCTAATGTTTCAGGACCAGCATCTCTTATGTAATCTTGCTTTTCTATAGAGTCAATTTTTTTGACCGTAACCCTACCATCACTTTCAACTAATGCATCCTTTATGGTGACAATATTTTTGGCTTTCATAATTTTATCGATACCAAAATCCGAACCTGAAACCTTTGAATTTCCAACTTCAAGACCCGAAGCTTTTAAAATGTCGTTAGACAAAGCACCGCCAACAAATACAGTATCGGCACGCGAAATAAATTTCTCGACAAGAGGCAACTTGGTTTCAAATTTGGCTCCACCCAAGATAAAAACAAAAGGATGTTTTGGATTGAAAGCTTCGCTTAGATGACTTATCTCATCTTTGAGTAAAAAACCTGCGTAGTGTGGCAAAAGCTTGGGAACCTTAACTACCGAAGCGTGTTCCCGATGACAAACAGAAAATGCGTCACCTACATACAAATCGACAAGCGAAGCAAGGTCGTGAGCAAAATCGTCTTTGTTTTGTTTCTCTCCAGGCCAGAGTCTTACATTTTCAAGCAAAACTACCGAACCTGGACTAACCTTTGACAAGGCCTCCCCCGATGATTTTAAAGTAGAGGCTTTTATAACATTATAGTAATCTTTTAAAAGATTATAGACTGGCAAAATCGGTATCGGCTTCTTGTCCTCATCTTCCAAATGAGTTACCAATAGAATTTTTGCTTTTTTGTTGATAAGAAAATCTATGGTCGGTTTACTTTTCCTAAACCTAAAGTCATCCCGCACACGATCTCCTTCGGTCTGCATATTAAGATCGAGTCGTAGTAAGACCTTTTTACCCTCCAAGCTTATATCATCGCTTAAAAATGGTAGATCAAGCATGTTCTACTATTGAAATAATTTCGTTGAAATTGGAAGCGATCAAGCTCTCATGTCCGACCAAGAATCCGCTTATACCACCATCGGTTATAAGCGACTTAGCATTACCTACAGTTACAGAACCTCCATATATTATAGGTATAGTACTCGCCCTTTCCTTACCGTACATAAGAGAAAGAGTTTTTCTTATAAAGATTACTGTACCTTCTATATCAGCCGGGCTCATAGCATCAAAAGTAGTCTTGCCAATCGCCCAAATTGGCTCGTAAGCTACTATTAGCTTATTTAGATGTTGTTGCGGAAACTTATAAAGTGAATTTTTAAGTTCTTCGGATAAGACTGACAAATATTTACCGGATTCATCTCTTTTGTCTTCGCCAATGCAGATAATCACTGATAGACCGTCCGTAACCGCCTGAATAGCTTTCTTTGCAACTATTTCATCATCTTCTCCAAGAGCGCGACGTTCCGAATGTCCGACAATAACGTACTCAGCTCTTGAATCAGAAAGCATATCGGCGCTTACCTCTCCAGTATGAGAACCTCTGCTTTTATAAAACACGTCTTGACCGCCGAGCGAGATGTTTTTGGAGCGTAAACTACCGGCAAGCATTCCCAAAAACACAAACGGAGGACACACGACAACATTAGTTTTCTTTACAGAGGTGACTTTTTTCTTCACCGAATCAAACAGAGACTTCGCTTCTCCCCTTGTGTGTGGGGACATTTTCCAATTTCCTATAACTATTTTTTTAGCTTTCATATTATAGATAATATTAGCATTTTTACACTAAGATTTGGAGGAACATTTATATCTCTCGCCAACCAGCTACACTCCATGTCCCGGAAGGACCGCTTGTGAAATTTATATCTTGTAACCCTGTTTCGTAGTGAACAGATGTTCCACCGGTCATCACGATTTTTTTAGCGGTAGCTTGCTTCGCTTGGGCTCCGCCTGAAAATTCTATTGTGCCCTTTTGAGCATTTAAGACTACCGCCCCTGTGCCTCCGGAAACCTCTATAGCCGAATCGTTGCTACACCCGATAGTCGGACAAGAGCTTGTACTTACAACCAGAAGATAACTCCCCTCGGTACCACTCCCTTCAAACACACCACCACCCGTTACTGAAACATTACCGTCGGTTACGATCACTCCACTATTTTCGGAATAACTGCTCGATAACTTTATTTTGGCTTCCCCTGAAAGGGAAATGTCGCCCGTAACCCAAAGAGTTCCGGTTACATTGAGAACCGCCCCGGAACCGACCGACAGATCACCGACTATTTTTTGCGGACCCAGGTACACAACCTCGCTCCCATCAAAACTCTTGTCGCCGTTGTAAACCCCGCCGGTCTCTGCCTCTTCTTTCCAACTTTCGATATTTCCGTCTGAAATCGGAAGGGGTGATTGTACAGGATCAGGACGTGATGTATCGCAAGCTTTGTTGTTATTTGTAGACGCTTGGCAATATATTGTACCGGTAACTGAAGAATTATTGACCTCATGCGCCCAAGCATCTCCGCCGGACTGACCGATTGTTATGCCATCTATAAGACCAGTATCACCGCCTGCGTAGGTTTCAAAATATATATCAATTCCGGAAGGTGAAGTGTCGCCCCATGTTCCACCGTTGCCCTGCGACCATGTTCCTGTTTTGGCTTGTCCGCCTGCGTATGAATTCTGCGATCCACCGAGGGAATAATAAGAACCCCATGTAGTCCCCGTATCGAAAACTATCCAGTAAGTTGTACCTGAAGTAAGTGCCGGTTGACTGGTAAAAGGTAAAGTCAGGTAATTAAATGAAGTTGTTACTTGCGAAGCACTTTGTGTCGCGGAAGCGTAGGTTGTCTTGCCCGGACTGCCAGAAGAATCGTTTACCAAACGGACTGTGATGTTATTCATCCAGTTATTTGTGCTTTTTTTCATATAGAATCTGATACTTGTGATTGGAGTTGTCGTGCCGGCAACAAAGCTCTGTGCCGCGTCTTGCGGAGTAGAATTTCCTCCAAAATCTATTACGTTAGGTGCGGGTGTTGTACCGATATGCGATACATCAGTCGAAGGATCGGAGCCGTTTGCAACCGTTGCCGAACCGGTAATAAATGGTCCGCCGGAGCCCAAAATATCGCCATTTGAATAAACATTGCCGTAAATACCGGCACCACCCGCCATTTCAAAACCGCCTTCTCCCGATTGGAGTCCATAGCTGAAACTTACGCCAACAACTTCTTCAACTTCCATTTCAATATTCCTTTCGAAATCTTCGGATTGTCCGTTTACAGTGATCGTCTTACCGCTACTCGTGTTGGCGACATTTATTGTCGCGGTAGCATTTCCGATACTGATTGTCTCCGAGGACACCTCCATTTGATTTTTCAATTTATACAAAACTTCTTCGGTGGCACTATTTCCTGCCATAAATGCTTGTTTTGAATGGATGAAAGCACCTGCCGATGAATTGCTCGATACCAAAGGGAACAATATGGCATATACAATAATACCGGAGACAATGATAAATATAAGTACGTTTATCATAACGACTTGCCCTCCTTTGAAAATCAATTTTTTATTTTTTTTATTCATAAGAACGTCTAAGGACGGCTACTCCCGGATAGCTTTCAAAATACGTTTCGCCTTTTATCGTATAGGTTATCGTAACAACGTATCGTATGGCAACCGAAACCGGAGTGTCTATATTTGTAAATTGAAGTCCGGAGACCGATAAACTTTCCGGGGTAATTGCCGTAGCCGATCCACCGTCTTCACTATAATATACTCTACCCTCTTCTAAATATATTTCTTTGACAACCGTCTCTCCATCTTCCACAGCCGTAATTGACAATGACCCGTTTGGCACGCCGAAAACGCTATCTTCAAGATTTACGGAGCTACCTGTTCGAATATCTTTGGTTACAATATCTATGATTGCCGTCCCTGTTCTGTCTACCCGAAGTCTTGTTGCAAAATATTCATACAACGAATAGCTCTTCACAATAAGATACGAAATCAAACCAAGAATCAAAGTGACTCCGGCAATATAGACAATAAGTTCCACCAAAGTGAAACCTTTCCCCCGATTAATACTTCCAGTAGCATACAGTCTCATATTAATTATTGTGTATATTATGAATAAGAAGTTTCGATTCTGAAAATACGTACCCGTCCGAAACTCGTGATATTGTTATGGTGGCTTTTTTGGTATTTGTATCTTCAGTACCCGACTCAACTATCGAATCATTTTCGTCCCTGTAAACGGGTTCGATTACTATGGTTCGACTAAGTGTGCCGTCTATTACAATAGGGGTAGAAGTGGCAAAGTACTCACCATCTTCAAAATCAATATAGTAGTTAGCCCCTTCAGAAAGTGAGTCTATATTTTCTATCCATCCCATATCCCGTATGATTAGAATTGCCTCGGAAGCTTCCTCGGCAAGTACCGCGGCTTGAGTTTTATAACCCACCCTTTGCGTAAATTTAAAATAGAGATTCATCAAGTTGCTAATAAAAATCACGACAGTCAAAATTATGGCAAGAGCGACTATAATCTCGATAACACTGAAACCTTTGGTTTTTGTTTTGGTTTTCATAGGTTATTGCAAATCGATATTTCCCGATAAGTCTATTGATATTGTCCTTGTGACTCCCGAATCAGAAGATATGGTTATAGTCGATGATTCTTCGACCCCTCCGGTAAGACGACTAAATATTACAGTGCGGTCAGTATTGGTTGTCGTGTCTGAAAGAGAAACGTTTGAATCCAATTCGTAAACCACATTATCGGGGTCGGAAGAATTGTATTCCAATCCCGAAAACACAATATAAGAATCGTCGTTTAGTTTAACCCCTTGATTTTCTCCACCTTTACCAGCAAGTGCGTTGGCTCGTGCCTCTTCAAGACGAAAAAGTAACGTATCGGTAACCGTCTTTACAATCGTCTCTTTTTTTGATTTGTTTAAATTTACCACTACTATTCCAAGAAGGATTCCTATGACAAAGAGCGATATTAGAATTTCTATCAAAGTAAAACCTTTCTGATGTAGATTTTTAGTCATATTTTGCGTCGATATATTGAACAAATTCTTAGAGCCCATCTAATAACCCATCGCAACCCAAAGCATTTCAAAATTCGAGAGAAAAACGGTGAAGACGATGGAAGTGTACCGAGGTACTCTGACCCCCGCCTCCGCTAAAGCTATGGCGGGCAAGGATGAGCCGTTTTTTGCCGAATTTTGAAGTGCGACGGCGCGAAACAAAACTTGTTTTTCTTGTTTTATCATTTTGTGGTGGGTTATTAGATGGGCTCTTATAGAGCATTTACAAGCGACAAAGTCGGCGAAATCATGGCAATTGCGAAAAATCCGACTCCGACTCCAATAAATACCATTATAAACGGCTCTATAATTGTCGAGAAATTTTTGGTCTTTTGATCAACAACATCCTCATAAAATACAGCGACTTCTAAAAACATATCCGACAATTTCCCCGTTTCCTCACCAACGCTCGCCATTTCTCCAACAAAAGGTGGGTAAAGTTCTTCATTTTCAGCAAAAACAGAAGAAAGAGTTGCTCCACGCTCGACATTTTCTTTGGCATCTTCAACAACTTCCCTATAAAAGGAATTTTGTACAACTTCCCCGACAATGGTAAGTGCGATTAACATATCTACACCGGCAGATAGAAGGGAAGACAAAGTCCGTGCCGTACGAGCAGTATTTACCTCTTTTACCAACTGCCCGATGATTGGTATCTTAAGGAAAAAGTAGTCAAAAAATCTTCTACCTGAACGAGTTCTCATAAAACTTACAGCCCCGATTACAATAAGAACGACAGCCCCGATAAACCATAAGAACTGATAACGTAATATATCGCTTATGCCGATTATAATTCTGGTGCTAAGTGGCAACTCTACGCCGAGCTCGGTAAATGTGCTGGTGAGATTCGGCACGATATAGACGAGCATTATTATGCCTATAATAATCATAAGGATGACTATTATAATTGGGTATATAAGAGCGCCACGGACTTTTTTCTGAAGCGAGTAGATTTTATCCATCTGAGATGCCACCGTCGAAAGAGTCTCAGGAAGTGAGCCGCTCTCTTCTCCGGCTTTTACCATAGAGGAAAATAGTGGTGGGAAGACTTTTGGGTGCTTGTCGAGCGAATTATGAAGAGTTTCTCCCTTACTCACATTTTCTAAGACATCGAGTATCACTTTTTTGAGTTTTTTGTTTCTGCTTTGCCTCTCAATCACCGAAAGTGAACGCGAGAGAGAAAGACCCGCATGCAACATCGAACCCAAGTTGCGGGCAAAAATTATTTTGTCGTGGATTTTTATGCTTCCGAGCAACTCATCGATTTTTTCAAAATACTTTTTTAAGCTCTTGCTCTCAATTTCATCGGCGGAAATTATAATCCCTCCTTCTTTTTTTACATCTCGATAAAGCGCGAACTTATCTGTCGCCTCTCTGTCTTCTTCATACACGCTTCCATCCAATTTTTGAGCTTTAAAGTGAAATAACATCTTGTACCGGTTTTTATTAGTCGAATCTTAACTATCTCGCGATTTATACTTACTCAGATACGACCCTAAGCACTTCTTCGATTGTCGTAAGTCCTTGAGCGGCTTTAAAGATTCCGTCCTCTATCATTACAAGCATCCCGCTTTTGCGAGCGTAGTCTTCAATTTCACCTGAAGTCTTGCCTTGTATGATCATATCTTTGATTTCTTGAGTTACTGGTAAGACTTCATGTATTCCTATTCGCCCGCCGTATCCGTCTTTGCATTCTTCAGATTCGCGCGGCTTGTAAAAAGGCACATCTTCCCAATTTGCTTTTGCCGGCACTATGTTTTCTTCTTTTAACGCTTTAAGAACTCTGTCGAGGTCAACAGATTTGGCAAGTGTTTCTATACCGGCTTTGTTTAGAAAATATTTTTCCTTCGAATCGCAAAGTTTGCGAACCAATCTCTGTGCGATGACCACATTTAGGGTCGATACTATAAGAAAGGGTTCGATTTTCATATCGAGAAGTCTCGGTATCGCACCTGAAGCACTGTTGGTGTGAAGAGTTGAAAGTACAAGATGTCCGGTGAGTGAGGCATTGACTGCGAGGGAAGCTGTTTCATTGTCTCTGATTTCGCCGACCATTATAATGTCGGGGTCTTGTCGCACTAGAGAACGGAGTCCCGAGCTAAAAGTAAAGCCGATTTCCGGTTTAACTTGGGTTTGATTTACCCTCGCCATTTGATATTCAATCGGGTCTTCAACCGTTGAAATATTTACATCAGGAGTGTTTAGAAGGTCAATCATCGTGTAAAGAGTAGTCGTTTTACCGGAACCGGTCGGACCAGTTGTCAGTATCATTCCAGTATGGGCACGCAGTGCTTTATGCAAATATTCGAGAGATGTACCGTGAAAACCAAGACCTTCGAGTGTGAAACCCGAAACACTGTCTTTCAAAAGACGCATAACTGTTTTCTCTCCGAAATGAGTCGGTAAAATTGAAACTCGAAAAGAAACTTTTTCGCTTCCGGTTTCGACTTTAAAACGGCCGTCTTGAGGCAATCTCTTTTCATCAAGTTTAAGATTGGAAAGAACCTTGATTCTTGCGGTTATGCTGTCTGATACATTTTTAGGCAAAACCATAGTGTCGTGCAAGATTCCGTCTATTCTGTATCTGATAACGACCTGGGCTTCGTGTGGTTCAATATGTATATCGGATGCATTTTGTAAAATTGCGTGTTTAAGTAGAGTATCAACAATCTTTACGACGGGTAAATCCTCCGCCAATTTCTTAAGGGTCTCTTTTGAAGGAGTGTCCTTCCCTTCGACTCCGCCGTCTGGGATACTTTTAATTTCAACGGACTCTTTTTTTATTATGTCTCCAAACTCCGCTTTTAGACTTTTTTGATATTGTAAAAGAACCGACTTTATTGACGCAGAGTCAGTAAGTCGAGGTAGTATTTTGAGATGAACCTTCTTCTTTACAAAGTCGATTGCCGCAAGATCATCGGTATCGAGCATAGCAACCTCAAGCGAATCTCCTTCTTTTTTAAAAGAAATAATATTATGGTTTCTTGCTATCGGCTCCGGTATCAGGGAAAGTACTTCAAAGTCGATTTTTTGTGTCTTTAGATCGACAAAAGGTATACCGAGTATATATGCCTCGACCTTTCTAAGTTCGTCTTCATCCAGCTTTCCATTTTTAACCAAAGTTTCGCCAATACTTTTTCCTTCTTCATCGGCTTTTTCAACCATCGCGTCGAAGTCACGACGAGAAATCAAACCGGAGTCCCTTATAAAATCACGTAATTGTTTTTCTTCAATATACATAAATTAAGTAAAATGGTAGCTTACCTACTTTCGATTGTCCTGAATATAGGACATACGGATTCAGGTGAAGTTCGAGGCGCAAGGGAGGGAAAATGGGAGACGCATACATAATACGGGGAGTGTTTTCCCGACCGAAGCAACAAAGAAATTCGCCGAATGGGTATGTCCTATAAGTATACCAAATCAATGGCGACTTAGTCGCAAGTTATGTGTATAAAATACAGTTTCGTAAAAATATATATCCCATGAAGACTCGGGTTGGTGTCAGACATCTTTCGCGTATGTATATTGATTTAAAGAAAGGCGCGTCCGAATCCGCCCCAAACTTTGTGTCTTCTATTTCTCCTAAAATTCTATACTAAGCGTTGCGGTTAAACGTCGAATTCGGGTAGAGGCGGCTTTTTTTAGTTTGATTTATAGTTTATACTAGGGGAGTATGGAGAAAGAAATTTTCAACGGCAAAGTAGTTAGACTGACGCTTGAGCCGAAAAAAATCAACAAAAAAAATATTGAATTTGAAAAAGTGTATATAGCTGGTTCAGTACATATTTTTGTCGTTACTGCTGCTGGTAAAATTAGATTGGTCCGAGAGAAACGTTGGGATCGTGGCGATAAAATTAAAGACAAGGTTGTCGCCGGCATTTTAGAGAAAAAAGAAAAGCCCTTGCAGGCAGCAAAACGGGAATTGAAAGAAGAGTTAGGGTTAACTGCCAGTAAATGGAAACAGTTTTTAGTCGCTGAACAAAAAGGTGTGGTTAATGACAAAAGGATTTATTATCTAGCCAGCGGTTTGCATCAAACAACAGCCCAACCAGAAGAGGGGGAAAAAATTGTTGGTTATATTGACTACAGCATCAAAGCTTTATTTGAAAAAATGCTTGCTGGGTATTTTGGTACATCGCCGACAGCGGTTGCAATTACACGGCTTTATTATAGGGTAAAAAAAGGCGAGATTCGCCTGAAGTAATTGTAAACATTACATCCAGGAGGATTACAAATGAATAAGCGAACGGTTTATGAAGGTCACTTTCGTGTTGAAATCATTGAAACTCAGTTTGGCGAACAGGAAGTAATCAGATCGACTGGTTCGGCCTGCGTCCTGCTTTATAATCGAAGCAAGCGGTATATTGTTTTGATTCGCCAGCCAAGAGTTTCTTTGATGACGTCCGAAAACTCTGAGGGGTTAATCACCGAAACGGTGGCCGGCAGCTTTGATTGTGGTTTAGGCGTGAAAAGCTTGCTGGTTAAAGAATCTCAGCAAGAAGCTGGGATTACTATTACTGAAGATGCTATTGAGCTATTGAATCACGGTAAGCCACTATCGGTGTCTGCTGGCATGACGGATGATGTTTGTTATCTCGCATTTGCCGAGATAGACGATGATCAAGTTGACCCTGAAGACGGAGTGTTCGGATCGGTAACAGAAGGGGAACGCATTCAGAGATTGATGATCTCCATCGATGAGTTACCCGATTATGTCTGTGAAGACCTGAGAGCATATTGCCTGATTCGACATTTATTGAGGAAGATTGCGGTGGACGGATAATAAATTCCGTCCACTTTTTTATAGAGTTAATAATAAATCGTGATTTACTTTGTAAGACATAATGCGACTGTAGATAACGAAAAGGATGAATTTTGGAATTTAATATCAATCGTAGTAAAAGCGAATCATATTGTCCGCATTTCAGTTTTCTTTCTTACTTTAAAGTAAGAAAGAAAACTGGGAGTAAGGTGCGGATGCAAACAAATGCAAAAAAGCTCGTACCTAAGTTAAGTAAGTACGAGCTTTCGCGAAATGATCTTCCGGGGCTTTCCCGGAAAATTTTTACCTGATCCGATAGAACCGCATCGCCTTGGGCGGTGCTTCATCGGTGAATTCTGCCTCCCCGTTTACAACAGGGACGAGGTTTGAGATGTCTGACCAATTTTTCAGGTCGGACGACGCTTCGATAATG
>PCWC01000066.1:29823-33445 GCA_002787175.1 Parcubacteria group bacterium CG11_big_fil_rev_8_21_14_0_20_39_22
GTTCATCAAGCCATACAAACTACAATATCATGTCTTTTCTGTTCTACGGGTATAGGTCAAACCTTTAAAGTCTCACTGGTAGAACCAGTGGTTTACCTTTTGGGGTTTAATTAAAAATCGAATTATTAATAAGAGTTGTTATAATATTAAAATTGATGTAATTTAGAATAAGATTTCGATACTATCGATATTTGAAAATCAAAACAAAAAAGGAGGTTAAAATGTCTCTAAATTTTCTCAAAACTGACAGGAACTTAATGATCCCGGATAAATTACCATTTGAAATTGTCGAACGGAAAGGGGTCGGTCATCCCGATTCGCTTGCAGACGCTTTATCAAATGAAATATCTGTATATTTTTCTAAACATTGTATTGATAATTTTGGAATTATACTCCACCACAATTTTGATAAACTCTATATAGGAGGAGGTAATTTCACAAATAATTTTGGAACATGCGATCGTCTTAAACCGATAATGGTTCAAGTAAACGGAAGGATATCAGACAGATTCGGTCGAAATATGATTGAAATTGAATCAATCCAAAAAAAAGCAGTCGAAAATTATCTTTGCAAAGTATTACCTAATATAACCAAGGACGACTTAGTTGTAATAAGTAATGCAACACAGTTCCATCGCAACCCCAGACGGTTTTCTCCACGGAACCGTAGAGATGTACCGGATGCTGATAGACCAATGGCAAATGACACTTCTTTATGTGTTTCCCATTGGCCCCCAACCGCAACCGAATCACTCGTTTATAGATTGGAAAAATATTTCTGGGAAAGGACAGACGATGGTTATCTCACTCCTCGTTTTACAGAAATAGGTGGAGATATAAAAGTGTTCGCTATTCGAGAAGACAAGCATATTGACATAATAATGTCTGTACCGACACTGAGCGAAAAAACTAAATCTTTCAAGCATTATCTTGAACTGATTTATGATTATAAATCCAAGCTTACTGTTATTGCCAAAGAAATCGTATCCCCATTAGATATGACCGTCTCAATAGAGATTAATCCTCAGAAAAATCCGTATATGCTGGGTATTGGAAGCTGTATTGAATGCGGTGAAGAAGGTGTTGTAGGAAGGGGCAATTCGATTCTCGGTATTATTGCACCCAACAGATGCGGTACACAAGAGTCTTGGGCGGGCAAAAACCCCGTTTACCACACAGGTAGAGTCTGGGGATACTTGACCGCAAAACTTGCCCAATCTATAAGCACCCGACTTAACGTCAAATGCTCTGTCTCTGCAATAACACAATGTGGAGATTCATTAATTCCCCCGAAAGTTCTGCACATATCTTCAGAAGAACATATTGGACATAATGAACTGGAGGAGGTAGTTAAATCGGAATTACTATCTGCTGATTATGTCAATGAAATACTAAACTTCCGTCCATGGTCGTATGAACTTTAAAACAATGCTCGGTTTTACCGGGCATTTTATTTTTGTCACCTTTTAAATTACGGTTTTATAATGCTACTAATTATTTTTAACAGCCGTTTATGCAATATGCCATTTGATGCAATATGCCCTTTTATCGGTATGTCGTATCTCTGATCGTTTCCAAATACATCAGTAACTTTTCCACCCGCTTCTTCTACAATTATTTTTATAGCGGCTGTTTCATTTGGTTGAGTGCCGGGGAATATAGTTCCTTCAAAAGTACCTCCCGCGACCAGTGCCCCCATATAAGCTATTGAAACCTGCATTGATCTGGCATCATTATCTCTTAAAACATCCGGCAATCTAGAAAAATCGAATTCAGCTCCTCTCCAATGTATAGCTCCAAATTGAGATCCTGACAGGGAACGAGAGGAGGAAACCTTTATTTTTTTACCGTTTAAGAATGCACCCTTGTTTTCTCTTGCATAAAACATCCTCTTACAAAAAGGATCGTAAATTACACCAAGTACACTTTTACCATTCTTTACAAGAGCAAGAGAAAAAGCACAAAGAGCTACTCCACGCGCAAATTGATTTGTACCATCAAGGGGATCACATAACCAAACGTACTCACTTCCTTCCAAAAAGAAACTTCCCTCTTCAGAATTAATGCTGTGACCCGGAAACCTATCCTTAACAGCTTTTACAACCATTCTATTTATATAAATATCCGTACCGGTTAGAAAGGTACCGTCTTCTTTTCGGGTTCTCTTAATTTGCAGAGAGAGATCTCTTTCTATTATGTCACCGGCAGATTTTGCGATCTCTAACGCAAATTTTAAATATTTATCTTCCACTAACATTTAGGTATTTTATCACGAAACTAATAATAAGTATGGTGCTTTTAAAAAACCAGCCAAAAGGCTGGTTTTTGTTTCTTATTTAAGAGCGCAAAGAACATCAAGGCAATTTTTTGTTTTTGAGAATACGAAATCGCGGAGAAACTTATTCTTAGAATTAAGACAGTTACTACATCTACACGCCGCATAGCCAGCCCAAACAACCGCCTCAGACAATGCAACCATAGCAGGTGAAAACACTCCCTGTCTTAAAAGATAACTAATTTCTTTTTCAATATAATCCCTTGCCGAAAGACGTAGGTTCGGAAAAATATTTTGAACCTCAACCTCACTTCTTTGCAAAGCGACGTTAAACGCGACAAGATCAATAACAGGTGAAGCGAATCTTGCACCCCTCTGGTTTTGAGTAGAGCTTGCCACGTGATGTCTTGGGTCGATAAAAGTGACGGAATCATTAACAACAATTATATTTATCAGACTTAAATCCCGATGAGCAAGACTGACTGTCCCCATAAAATCACTACCAACCCTCAAAATAGCACTAAAATTGGATTTTATTTTAGATCGCTTAAGACTGTAAGACAAACCCCTCGACATTTCTACCAAGAACAAGTCCATCTCTTTCTTAGGATCCGTACAATTGACACCAGAATGTAAAATTCTCAATTTCAATAGAACCTCCTCAGATAGACGTATTATCGATTTTTGTATTTTCTCGACGCTTCGACTTTTTTGTCCATACTCGTAAGCACCCCTAATCAAGCCCCTTACTGTTTGTTCAAAAGTTATTCCTTGAACAGGTTCAATGGCAATCAAAGATTGTTTAGGAGATATTTTCCTATAAATGGTACGAGGGAAGATTCCATAAGCATTCTTACCTAATAACTTGTAAAAACGCCTGTACGCTTCTGATTCATTTTTAATTACAGGAACAGGTCCCAGTTTAATTATAGTTTCCAAATTAAGAATCGATTTTCCACTCCCTCTTCTTTTTGTTCCTAAATTCCTAATTGAAACTACTTTTTTGAGACTCGACCACTTGATATCTTCAATGATACTTAAAATATTATTCATTCTCAGCCTTTGGTTTCAAGATTATTACTTTCTACTAAAAACAATACTACTTAGTAATCAAAGAAGCAATCCTCTATTTTCCCAACAAAATGACTGCGGACAATCAAAAAAGCCCGGACACGAAGTGCGGGCTTTTGAGAATGATCTTCCGGGGCTTTCCCGGAAAATTTTTACCTGATCCGATAGAATCGCACCGTCGTAGTGGGCGACTCATCGGTGAATTCTGCCTCCCCGTTTACAACAGGGACGAGGTTTGAGATGTCTGACCAATTTTTCAGGTCGGACGACGCTTCG
>PCWC01000066.1:33465-37078 GCA_002787175.1 Parcubacteria group bacterium CG11_big_fil_rev_8_21_14_0_20_39_22
GAAGATTTTTTCCCCCCGACAGAAAACTGAGAAATCTTCTGTTCGGGAGTGATTGAGACGGAGGGGAAAATGCGTTTCCCCGTCCTTAAGTTGTAGGCGGCTGTTACACCGTTTTTAAACTCGAGGACGATTTCTCCGCCTCGGTCTAAAACAGTGCCGGTCCAAATTTCAATTTGACCATCTGGATGAGTACCGTACTCACTGTTTTGATACACCCAAGGACTTTTCCATACCTCACTATTGGCGTAATACGTGTAATACACGTATCCGTAAAAAGTGTCCCCGGGGTCGTCAATACGGTTGTATATAGTCACATCCACAACATTGCGAACCAGTATTGGGAAGTATTCGAACAAGTTAGGTTTCGCAGCCGAGTACATTTCTTCAGGAAATGTACTGGAGTCAGTGGCTTCAAAGTATTCGAAACCCCAGACGAATCCATTGTTGTACTTCTTTTCACCACGGTATTGATAAGTCAAACCGTGAATCTTCCCCGGCTCAAGAGGATTCTCCTTAGATACGTAGTCAAGGAATTCTTTAACCACATCGTCCAGATTATCCGTCTTGGGAATGAACGGGTAGGACTTGCCCCATACTACATCCCACAAACCGCTATGGTCTGCAGAAGTGGCGGGAGGATTCCCACTCGCCAAGCGTTTAAGATTGAACAAAACGCGTACCGTTTGTTCATTTGCGTATTCCCACATATCCTCCTCGGTTCCAATCGGTAACGAGTCGGGAATTGAAATTTCTTGTGCAGAGATTTTCACCCCTGCAACAAGAAAGATTAAAAGAATGAGTTTTTTCATATTTTAGTCCGATGTTGAGGGTTTTTGTTTATCTGCAACTCACTTCACCCGAAGCGAGTTTTTTAGGCAGAATGTCAAAGTACTAATTTGATACTACCATATTTCGACAAAAAATCAACCCTTTATTTTCAAGATAAGTATCACCGCCATATACCAAAAAACGGCTATATGTAACCGTTTTTAGTATGTCTGCTTTTGTGATTTTCGTTTTACACTACTTATCCCCTCTTTTCACTTGACAGTATGTGCGTCTAAAACTCTTCAAATGTAGGCGGAGGAAGTGGCTCGCTCTCACTTACTTCTACTGTTACGGAGTCTTGTGGATCTTGAGATTCAAGATATCTTGAATCATTACATCTTATTGTGAAGGTTGTGTTTTCATTGAGTTTAGCGGAAGTTGCTTTTTGGTTGGGCATTGCATCGCTATTTGTAGGTAATTCTTCCTTAAACTCTCCGGAGCCATCTTCGGGAGAAATAGCTTCACAACTTGGGGCATTTGAATCTTGCAATTCCCAAACCAACTCAACTTCCCTGCCGGCTTCCACACTCGCGCTATTGCTATAGACTCCCGAATCACCGGCGGGGCGAACACGAAGATCAACAGAAGGTTCCGGTGGTGGCGGAGGTCCGACATTGACGGTTACCGAGTCCGACGCGCTTTGTCTTGAATTCGGATCGCTTGGATCGGAGAGGTTGTAGCAAGTTATCTCATAGACGGTTGTCGTGGTCAGATTATTGCCAACCACCTCGTATGGCCCGTCTGATGAAATCGAACTCTTAGAGCTTACACCTGTCCAGCTTGAATCACTACCTTGCGACACACTTGCACTGCAAGTATTTTGATTGCCTCCGGTGTTCTCCAAAGTTATGTTTTCGGTACTCCACTCTAAACGTACCCTGTCGTTGTAATCAACCGATATTGGTCCTTGTTTGTAAGCACCCGAATCTTCTGTATCTTTGGCTTTGAGATCGACGGAAGGTGCCGGAGACGAACCCCCTGATACTGAAAATGTTTCCGAAACGCTATTGTTACTCTCGTCTGCTTCAGTTATGTCATTTGAAGTATCTACATTGAATGTTATTCGATAATTTCCGGGAACAGCTGTCCAAGATGGTGTTGAGTTTTTTGAAATCGATTGTCCAGATGAAATGCTTTGGATTGACCCACCTGAAGTGTTAAACGTCCTCACTGTATTGCCACTATCAGTATCAACCAAGGTAAAAGAACTTGTGAAAGACGAATTTATATCTGTGGTGCCGGTGTTTCTGACTGTACCACTGAAAGTTATGGATGAGCCGGAGGAAGTACCTCCCGAATGGCTTGCCGATACCGCTCTTAAGTCTGTTGTCTCAACCTGACATCCCACGGCGGTTGCTGTTCCCGGAGGCAGAGCTGTTTCTCCGTATGAGTTGTAACCGACTATTCTGTAATAATAAGTTTGGGAGGAAGTGAGACCATTGTCTGAAAACGATGTTGCTCCTGATGGCTGAGTTGTCAAAAGTGAGAAATTAACATTGTCGGTTGACCTTGAAATCCTATAACCATCTTGAAGTACGCTACTCGACCATGTAAGAGAAACGGTAGTAGGGGTGGAAGAGCAGCTCCTTGAAGAAGCTAGAAGTGGAGTATTGCCAGGCTTAACACGAGCTTCGACTGCGGAGGAATCTGTTACAGTGGAACCATTTATATCACTCACACAAGAAATGTTGAACCTGTGCAACTTATTAGATGCCGAAGGAGGAAACAGCACCTGCTTGTTATTCCAAGAACTACCTACAGCTACACTCCCCGACCAGCTTGAAACCGATGGGGTAGCCACAGCAGTACAATTTGAGACATTGGTACCTGTATACCTGACATAAACATCCTCGCCGTAAGCTACGGTAACAGGTCCTTCACTAAACACCATACTGGAATCGCTTATTTCAATGTCTACAGAAGCGACGGGTTGTGCCACCACTTTCATAGGTCCTATAATACTTGAACAGTTGTTGTTTTCGTTTTCTTCGTCCACATCGTTAGCATTGTCGCCACATATTCTAAAATAATAGTTGAGACCGTCTACTCCGCCGACCTGCCAAGACAACTCGACATTCCTCTGAGCTCCGGCAGAGAGACCATTTATACCGCCAAGAGAATTCCAATCCGCCCAGTTGGAAACAATCGTCCCCTGGCTGTTTCTTATCTGTAACTGGATATTGTTATAGAACATACTTGGAACAGAAGCAGCTCCTTCATTTTTTATCACTCCATCGATAGTAACGGTCTGACTGGGAGTAGGAGAAAGTGTGGATATGGAAGCATTTGTAGCTGTAATATCGGCTTTACCTGTCGTAAACACATATGAAGCACAGTTATTGCTCTCATCAAGCTCATCTATGTTGCCTCCATTTTGAGGCACACCATCGGCACAAAGAAGAACTCTGTGCGTTCCTGCGGTTGCCGTCCAACTTGCAGATGTAACACTCTTCTCTTCATTTATATCAAGAGACGACATACTCCTATCGGGCGACAAAGTTAATACATTACTGGAACTTTCATTTACATAAATATAGAAACGGTTATAAAAAGTCTCATTGGTTATTTTTTTACCTCCTGTATTTTTGACCGTACCCGTAAATGTCACAGTAGAGCCGACAGCAGGAGTCGAATCAGGAGCGGGAGGAGTTGAGATTATTAGATCCGGCTTCGGCTGTGGAGGACACTCCACAGAAGGAGTGCTTGAAGTGGTACCGTAGGGAGAATAGCCGTGTTCGTTGTAACCTGAAACACGATAATGATAAGTAGTCCCTGCAGTAAGATT
>PCWC01000066.1:37099-39767 GCA_002787175.1 Parcubacteria group bacterium CG11_big_fil_rev_8_21_14_0_20_39_22
CTCCACCCGCATCCCAAGTTACATGTATTTTACCCGCACCTAAAGAACATGAATTTGAAGAGCTTGTAAACGGAGCAGGTCCTGGTCTGGAGTGCACGATGGCAGAATCGGTCGCGGTGCCACCGGCTCCGGTACAAGATATGCTGTAGGTTTGATGATGGAGAGTGTTTGAAGGTGAGGTTACACCGTTTGTATTGTTGGTCGCATTTCCAGTAGAGAAACCTGTACCTGTACAAGAGGTTGCGTTTGTTGAAGTCCAGGTTAGGTTTACGGTGGAGCCGTAAAGTACTGATGATAGATTATCAGATCCGTTAACTTTGAGATCGACTGTTGGAGCAGGTGGAGCAGGTGGGACTTCAAAAACTACGGTGGTCGGAAGAGAACAGTTGTTGGTCTCGTCTGATTCGTCATTAACTGAGTTAGTGCTATCAGCACAAACGATAAAGTCGTAAGTTCGGTTTTGAGAACCGACTAAGTGATTGTTGTATGAAATATTATGGCTTGTTCCGGCGCTTAAGCCACTGATTGTTGGAGTCACACTGAAATCTGTATATGAACTTGTACCACTCAATCTGTACTTGAACTTGTTGCCAAATGTTTCCGATACCGCTTCATCTCCGGCGTTTCGGATAGTACCAGTGAAAGATATTGTTTCGCCTGCTCTAAAGGTAGGGTTGCTACTACCTTGTGCGGTGCCGGATTCCCCGTTTAGTAGAGTTCCGGAAACTAATGGAGCGGTGGGGGCGGTGAGGTCGGGTTGTGAACTATTGTTATCTTTTTCTCATTTGAACAGTTATTGTTCTCGTCAGTTTCATCTATATTACCAGGCAGATTAGGAGGACGGTCGGCACAAACCCGGAAATAATATTCACCGGTGTTTGTCGGGGTATAAGTTATATTGCCAGGTATAGCCTCAGACACACCGACAACAATACCGCCCAAACGGTGTTTTGAATCTAATTCACTTGTATTAGGAGATAAATTGACAAAAGAAGATTGACCAGGGATTCTTACCTGGTATATGTTATTGAAATTTTCCGTGACGTTGGAGCTTCCTTCATTTCTAACAGTACCGGCGATTGACAGCTCAACACCCGGTTTGTAAGTATCGGAAGAAATCGCACCACTTCCAGCTACCGAGATAGAAGCGACAAGATCGGGCCTAGAATCTGGTAGAGTGGGAGAGTTGGAAGGTGTACCCACCACCTCAATAGTCACTGTTTCAATCGAGCTTCCGCAATCCACAGGAACACTTATTGAGTCGTTAGTCTTAGGGACGCAACCTTCGCTGTAATAATAATCTTCACTACCTCGCCCGTTATTAACACAATATCTCGTATTAACTTCTAAGAACAAAGTGTCGCTTTCACCGTTACCAGTAAAAATACCAGGATCCCCATCAGGACATATATAATTATAACCAGTAAATCCACTACTAGTGGTAAGGGAATAATTACCCCATCCGAGCTGGGATGAGTAAATATTAGTGTCGTCATAAAAAGTCCCCGGAGGATCATTATAGTTAGCCAACGTATAGCTCATAGGAGATAATATTATCTCCAAAGCGCTTGGAATAGTCATTCTTCCTGGCGGATCTGTATAATTTTGACCCCCGAAGATTGCCCTATTGTATAGAAATGTCTGATTATTATCCGCCTCTCTAAATCCAGAAGTGTAAGGAGAGTTACTAGCAAGCCATTCTCTCCAACCATTTAAAACACCGTCTCCATAATCGTAAATGTCGTAGACATCATCGTTTACACCCCCAAATCCATCAGGAGGATAACTAAAAGAAGCCGAAGAGTTTGCATATATTCCCCCAGTAAAAGCTCCGCAATTTGTAGCTGTCACATCAACATCCACTCTCTTATTTCCACCGCTCAAACTGACGACTTCATGAAAAAAATTCACCACACACCTTTCCGAACCCCCTGACTGAGCCTCGGCAACAGAAAAAGCACCGAAAAACGCAAAGACAATTGCAAAAATAAGATAGGTTTTCCTAATCACTCTTGAGTTTATGTTTTTAAAGTCATTCATCAGTAAAAAGGGGTTGCGATACAAAATTGAAACTACTGATTCAAGGCTTGGATTATGCGGAATTTCTCTTCCTCGGTAAATTCAAATGACCTGTGGTCACGATTGTTTAAAACAGCTCTTATTTCCTCTTTCTCTTCTGCAGTAAGTGGTTCTTCGGAATCAACTCTGTCTAAAATATCCTGTTTTTCTGAAGAAACTTCTTCTTTTTCTTCTTCATTTAACTCAGGTTCAGGTGGCAAGGGTTCAAAAAGAGCCGATGAATCATCAGGCAAATTGTCTGTATTCTGAACGTCACCCTCTTCACTCTTTGGTGAAAACAGGAAATATCCTCCAATCAGCAGGGCGATTACTATGATTAGTATAATCGGCACAATGTTTTTGTTTTTTGAGTCATCCATAATATTTTATTGATTTTTAGCACCCTTTAAAGAAGAGATGCTATCCTATCTATAGGTTATTAGTATTGTCTTAAGTATAGAGCAGAGTCCTACTATCAACAACAGTTTCGTGTTGATAACTCGGGCTCACAACAAAGTATTCTCCAATCCTAAGATGTCCCCTGAAATAGATTTTCAATAATGGCGGGTTTTTGCTTTTAAATTGACCTGAAAAGCACTCTTTTTGCTTC
>PCWC01000032.1 GCA_002787175.1 Parcubacteria group bacterium CG11_big_fil_rev_8_21_14_0_20_39_22
CTTCTAGTTTTTGTTTTTAGATTCTTTTTCATTTTTGTCTGATTAATTGATAGATTACTCTATGTTATCAGACACACTTTATTTTACAGTCCCATTTTTCTTGGAAACGTTTGACAGCTTCTTCGGTTAGAGTACCGAAGTAGTTGGTCTCATTTCCGGGAGAGCCGACACCTGTGGTGGTAAGGCGGGTGTCGGGGTCGGAGTTTAGAAGTTTTTGGAGTTCGAGGACAGGGCTCCCTTCTGTACCGTTACTTACTTTGAGTTACGAAACTAACTTCGTAGCGAGAAATTTTGAGCGGAAAGCGAGCCGTAGTTCAAAATTTTGAGCTTAATGCCATAGGTATTGGTGAAAAATTTTGAACAAGGCGTAGCTTCGATTCGGGATTTCGCAGTAGGAGGTAGTTTCGTAACTCAAAGTTACTTAGGGTTTGGGTGAAGGTGATGGATGTTGTGGTGGTTTGGGGTTGGTTGTCGTCTGTTTCCGTATTACCCGAACCTTGTTCATCGTGATAAGCGGTTGTACCGTCGGGGTATATGGTTTGGGGGCGGGATACAAGATTGTTGGGGATGAATATAGAACCTCCATCTGCCGTAAATATTGGACCGTTAGCTGCCGATGTTACGGACGTTGATGCTGTAGCTGTGGGTACACCGAAGATAGAAAAAGTGGAAAACTCTGTGGTGGTGCAAGTGACGGACTTGGCAGAGGTGTTGACGGAACAGTCGGAAAGTTCACTCCAAGAACTGCCGTCATGGCGGTAAATTTTGAGGGTGGACTCGTCAAGACTGGAGATATCGGCTGAGGCGTAGAGCACTGTTAGTGTAATAGATTAATCAAAGGAGGTCAGCGCAGTCTCGGAGTCAGTCAGAGCTCCGAGATGATAGACGTAGTCCATTATTTATTGCTCTATATCTCAATTTTTCCATTCGCTCCATAGAGTGGCGCCAATGCGCGATACTATCATTGCAAAAAGTGCAATAACAATCCACGGTTCTACAGCCATTTCGTAAACTCCTTGTACAACAATGGCGATAACCAACACTGCAGCACCTGTCATATAGCCAATTCGCCCCGCCTTCATCTTATGCACCTCCTCTCTTTCATCACGAGTATTCTCCTTAAGAATAAATCCGGCAATAATCGCAAATATGACAACGATTCCAGCAAGCATCGTATAATGCACCGTACTAGGCATCCAAAAATGAAAAGGGTTAAAAAACAAAATCAGTATGATTGCAAATATCGTCATTACTGTTATTTCGTTTGCGTGTTGTTTTAACATAATCTTATTTTATCTTAAAAATGTCTTCTACGGTAAGTCCAAAAAAAGAAGCAATCTTCAGAGAAAGAAGCACTGAGGGAGTGTAGTTCCCTTTTTCTATAGCTATTATGGTTTGCCTCGTTACATTTACAGCTTGCGCCAATTCTTCTTGAGTAACCCCTTTCTTCTTCCGGCATTTATATACATTATTATATATCTTTTCAGTCATATTTATATTATTTCCAAAACAAGTGCACTCCAAATGTTTATATATCCACTCGTCTTTTCCAATACACATTACTTCTTAATGAACCTCAACCCGTCTGCAATGATACGAGCGTCATTGAGAGCGTCATGCCCACGCACCCTTGGTTCTTTACCAAAAGCTTTGACTATGGTGCCGCTTTGATACCGGACAGTATCTATTCCGGCGGTTTGAAAAATCTTTCGAACATCCTCAAACTTACCTTGATCAAACGGGAAACTTATCTCATTCATAACACAATTTTCTTCCAGCACCCTTTCGTCACTTCCATAAGAGTAACAAGTAAAATCGTTAAAGAAATCTTTCAACAAACTCATTGCCTTAGCAAAATAAACTCCTTGAGAATCAATCTGTTCTTGCGATATGCCAGTAAGGTCGGTAAAGTATTTTGAAACAACTGGATTTATCGTCGGTTTAATAAAAATCAAAAAATTGTCCAGTTCGTCCAAAGTCTCCGAGTCTACAAGGATGGCTCCTATTTGCACAAGCTCTCTATGCTCTCCTTCCCCACTCCAATTGCGAAACATCGACCCTTCCCAGGCGGTGAACTCACTATCCCATATTATTGCCTTGGATCCTTTTAACATATCAATGGTCAACTATACTCTTTAAGTCATATTGAAACCTTAAAGAAAAATAAATAATCAGACATATCTATATCCTCATTTTGCATTGGCAAAGGTATTACGTCTTGCAAGACAAGCCGAGCATAGTCTGCTTTAACTGCCTCACCAAGTATTAAAATCTTTTCTTGAGTAACGCCTTTTGCAACAACATAGACTCTAAGTGACACGGTGCCGGCTTGTATGCACTCAACATTTTGCGGGCACCTACTATCTTCTATAATCTCGATAGGCGTTACCTTGATATCAAAAGCCTCACCATCATCACCCAATCCCACTCGAATCGTATCTGCTGTGTCGATTCTTGATACAAGCATTTCAACATCTTCGACATTTTTAATTTCGATGTCCAATCTTTTAGTTATATTTTCAAGAATTTTCTTATAACCAGAATCTACTACCATTTTATCAGCGGATGTTTTCGGATCTTTTTCAGATTGGACAAAATGCAGTTCCTCTTCTTTAACTTCATACTTACCTCCTAAAGTCTCGACTCTCTCGAAATCTGAAATATCAAACCCTGGAAACGCCACCATCAAAAGCTCAGCGTCAAATCCTTCAATCGGTTGCCCCACATCCTTAATCCCCCTCTCCTCCAGAAGCTGTTTGAAATGTGAGACCTCTTCTGATATTTTGTCTGGATCTGAACCATCAACAAAAACAATCGACATAAGAGTCGCGACAATTATTATCACAATTATTGAGATAACTGCTTTCTTCATATAGTACGAGTATAACACATATCATATTTATGATTTGTAAACTATGATCTGAAGAAAACTTCAATGAAATATGATTGTTTACCCGCTACTCTCTTAAGAAGTACTTTTCAAATACAGCGTGCAGTGTAAAAGCAACAACAATCAAAGAGAAGTAGACCGTCATAATAACTGAATAACCTAATGTCAGGTTCTCGAAAAAATCTATAAACGTAATTGAGATCCAGGAGATAATAGATATTGTACCGCAAATATTGGCTATAGTATTCCATTTTGCAGGCATCTTGCCCGTCCCAGTCTCTAAGGCGGAGAGCATCTTGCGGGTTATCGGACCCGACAAGATAACTCCGTTTATTATAAGGATTCCCACAATCGTTTGAGCAACAAAGAATCGAACCGAAAAGTCTACCGCTTCTCCAAAAATCAAAGTTACACTTAAAAAATCGAGCCCGAGACCTACGAAAATTACCTTACTTATAAGAGGAGCCATCGGAAATATGTGCCTTTTAAGAGTAAGAGATTTTTCCGCCGATATAAACATAAAATCCAAGACCAAAACTGTTCCCAATGTAAATATAGAATGGAAACCATGAAAATAGAAAAATATCTGCTCCCTACCGAGAACATCTCCCGTCCAAGAATATAAACTGATAAGACCAAATACAATCAAAAACTGAGCTATAAAAAATATTTTAAGAGAATTTATACTTACGGTTGAAATCAAATTCTTTATGAGAAATATTGCTGTCAGACCAATCCAAAAAATGTAGACAGGTAATGTCAGAGAAAATGCGTTTTGACTTTGTACTCCTGTGGGTACTATTCTAATCCCCTCATGTGCGAAAGCCGGTACAATCTGCCAAAGTGCAAACCAACCGGCAAAAGCTACGATAAAACCAATAGAGAAAGTACACATAAGCTTTCGAGCCACAGATTCAAATATCAGACCGCTCTCCGCATTACCTTGTCTTTGAGCGGCGTAACTCTTAAACAAAAAGGCCGAACCCCAAAAACAAGACGCACCAGATAAAGCAAGTCCTACTTGCTTGAAAAAATTTAAAAGTTCGTACAGTTCGGCTCCAAACATCTCTTACGCATAAAATAAAACCAACGCAACCCCCAAACCGTAAAACGATTTGGCAATAGTCCAGACGGTAAAATCGCCAGTTGCACCCACCAAGTACACACTGACAATAATAAAAAACCGGATAACCCGAGAAAGATCTCACTTAGATGAAAATTTTTATTTATCTTTTCCATTTTCTTATTCGTATTTTCGTATCTCCACTGGTATTTCGCACTATATCGTAATCGTCGTTATTCAGTTAGAGGTTATTTGTTATTTATCCTTTATTACTAAAAGCTAACACCTACCTCTCTCTTCCTAACAGCTAAAATCTACCCCTTAACACCTATCTCCCCTCCTCTCTTTACTAACAGCTAAAACCTATCATCTAACACCTATTCCGCTATATATCTCTTATTCAAATAGTAAGTTAGATACCCAACTCCTATAACCAAAAACCCGACCACAATAAGAGCCGCTGGCCAACCAACAGAATCTGCAAAATATTCTGAGGTCAACTTTACTATATGCGCTACCAAAAATATCGCCGCAACAATAAGCATTGTCCTACTCGAAAGATAAACGCTACCGTAAAAAGCGGCGAATATAATTGCTATGTATATTAGATCAAATTCACCTCCGATTGATATTCCCGCCCCCAGTATAGCGACAGCCCCGAGTGTATAAAATATTCCAGAAAATATACTGTTTTCTTTACTACCAGGTCGGTATTTTGAAGCATTTTTTATATACAAATATCCAGCAGACAAATAAGCCAATCCAATAACCATAGTCGCCCATTTAAATATGTCGGCACCAGCGTAATAATACCTGTCTGCCAACTCTGCAATAATGGCATAGTATGACCAAGTCAAGAAAGCCGAAGCGATTAAGGACAACACTCCCCCTCTAACAATAAACAAAGCGACTCCGAATACTATGGAAAGTGCTATCGCCGAATAAAACTGAGTCATTATAGAAAAATCTATCGAACTTTCATTCAGCACCACATAGACACCCAAAGGAGAAAGTGCGGCAGAAATCAGAAACATCACCTGCGATATCAAACCGCGATTTGTTTTGTAAAACATAAGTCCCGAGATGAAAGTCGCAAGAGCAATTCCGATAGTAACGACAGATCTGCCCACAAAACCTATCTCATCCCAATTTTGCCCCACCAAAATAACTGCGCCGACAATTACTATAAGAGCTCCGATTGTATAAAATATCTTTATAAGTGCGTCAGACTTTCCTGCTGATGAAGTTGAGGTGATGTCGTCCTGTTTCGCCACATTATTAGATTCCCCAACTACCGACAAGATATCATTTTTTGAAATGGTACCTTTAGAAAGCTCTTGCTTTATTGAATTTAGAATTTGCTCTTTTTCCATAATTTTTTATTTTATTATCCAACCCAATACATTCATATCATAACCATAGTACCTGTCTACAGTGAGATCATCAATCTTCTTTTTTGTATTACCCTTGAATACGAAGTACCCTCTCCTTGAATTATCCGAACCGAAAATTTCAAATATACCATTATGCCCATAGTCGTACATTACAGTATAACCATCGGGTGAAGCAGGACCGGGATCTAAAGTGAATTCACTTACTTCATCAAAACTTATACGTTTTGATGAATCACTATCAAAGTCGTAAACATAAAGCTCTGGCTCGCCAGATACAGCCACGTCTCCCTTAAACGCAGACGACACAGCTTCTTTTCGAACAATCTTCCCTTCCACCACATCAAATGTATATTCGTAGTAACCTGAAGGATAGCTATTGCCGTGTATATAAACAAAATTATATTGAGGATTAATATTTGACGACGGAACAAAGACCAGTGCAAAAATTATAACTACAAACACAATCGGTAAACCGATTCCGATAATCAAAGGGATATTGTTTTTCATATACTTATATAATACTCTCACCAATAAGATCTATCAAGCCACTAAACAACACTCTGTAAAATAAATCCGACGAAGTAAGCGATTAAAGCCGCAATACCGCCCATAAAAAGCGTTTGCATAGCGGATCTAAACTTCCCTTTTTTAGAAACAATTCCTCTTACATACCCGATTGCAAAGAAAGTAACGGCGGTAAGAACAATAGAGACTTCAAACTCTTTACCCCCCAAAAGATTATCGTAAAAAATACCCGCAACAAACGACGAAAGCGGAATAAATCCAACCAATACGAAAGACACGAAGGTCGCGAGTGCAGTCTTTAGTGGAGACGGTGAGTTTGCAAAAGAATTACCTATATCTTCGCGAGATTTTGAAGATAAATAATTTGAAACTGCCATTGAAAAACCGTCGGCAAAAAGGTTTGCAAATCCGAGTATAAGTATCACCGAATATGAAAACGATGCCCCTAAAGATCCGGCGATTATGGCAAAGGTCGTAACAGTGCCATCAGTGCCGCCATAAACAAATTCTGCTAAGTATCTCCTGTACATTTATATATCCTTATCTTTTAACTTTACAGCAGTACCATAAACCAAAAGCTCTGCTGCACCCGACAATACCTGCGAAGTCGTAAACCGTACACCCACAATAGCATCAGCACCCAAATCATTTGCCTGCTTTTCCATTCTCTCAAGAGATTGCTCTCTGGCTTCATTCATCGCCTCGACATATTCTTTTATTTCACCACCGATTATGGTGCGAAGTCCGGCAATTATATCTTTACCTATATGTTTTGCACGGATGGTGTTACCCCTTACCAAACCAAGAACTTCTTTTATATCTTTACCGGCAATGTTTTCAGTTGTTGTAATTATCATAATTTTTATAGCTACCTTTATCGAAAGCAAAACATAAAAACCGAACAGTAAATGCAACACCACGTTTCTCAAAGCCAAGTACAAGGGACACGTATACCGATAAGAAGAAGTGTTCACCCGATGATCTCAGAACCTGTTTCAATTTTCATCACATAAGAAATTAGACACAAAGTGAATCCCTTATCCTATCGTAGCGAGATTGGAGACAGGTTCTTAGGGATTTCGGAGTATAGAAACTTTTCGGG
>PCWC01000114.1 GCA_002787175.1 Parcubacteria group bacterium CG11_big_fil_rev_8_21_14_0_20_39_22
CACCGCTTGAGGTATTAACTGGGTCCGAGTATTATATGAAGAGATTACAAGTAGAGTGCAAAAGAGGGTGGACTTATTCATGAAATAGCAAAAGCTAATAAATTGAAGTATAATTATTGAAATTATATGGAAAAGGATAATAAAAACAGCAAACTGTCGGCAAGGGAACTCAAGGAAGACGAAGTTTTTTCGCTTCGTTCGAATTTTCCACAAGCTTCTTTTATCCAGGACAGAATCTATGGCAAATGGCAGGAATATGTGAATCGCAAAAGTTACAGATTTGTAATTGAGGATAACGGTAAAGTAGTTTCCTATTTTCAAGTGGTATCTTTTCCTCTCTTTTTCGGTAAGAAAGTTCTTTATATTCCTTATGGTCCGCTTGTAAAAGAGATGAGTCCGGAAATTGTCATAGAACTAAAAAGAACAGCACGAAAAATTTTAAAAAGGGAAGGGGCAATATTTTGCCGGTTTGACTTCTTTCCTCCCCCTTCGGCAGAAGAGCAAAAGATGATAAGAGCAGTTATGACACCCGCACCACTTTATTCATATCACTCTGCGTATTTTCAACCTCGAGATGAGTGGCAACTTTCAATAGATAAACCTGAGATAGAGTTGCTGAAGGGTATGGATAAAAAGACTCGTTACGGCATAAACCTGGGACCTCGGAAGGGATTGAGATACCAGGTGGTCAAAAATAACTTGAGCGAACATTTAAGTGATTTTTACAATCTGTTGTCGGATACCGCATCACGCAATAAATTTAAACTCCACCCAAGAGAATATTACGAAGGAGTATTTGATGAGGCAGATAAGGACGGCAATGGATATTTAGTCTTGGTATGGCTTGAGGATAAGCTCTTGGTGGCAAACTTTATACTAATGTACGGAGATACAGCCAATTTTGTATTTGGGGGCTCTTCCAGTGAACATCGGGATCTTATGGCACCATATCTTGCAAACTGGGAGGCAATCAAGGCGGCAAAAGGTAGAGGAGCTAAATATTACAATTTCGGAGGAGTCGCTTCAAGAGATGGAGGGCACGATGAGTGGAGCGGGCTGTCGTACTTTAAAAAGAAATTCGGTGGGGAACCGATAGTTCATTCGACTTTTTTCGATGTTGTTGCAAAACCAATCTGGTACACTCTATATATGTTACGAAAACGTTATAAAATCCGGTTTAAAATCTCGACGCTCTAAAATTATGATTAAAGATCGCCGCTCGCCCGCCAAAACGATAAAATTTCGGCTACAAAACTTTGCTTCAGCTTCGCCATATTTCAATATGACTCATCTTCCATCTCGTTTTCGCTCGAAATTTTATCGTTTTGCTCGGACGCGAGATTTAAAACCGGATTTAATAAAAAGTCATGAGCTTTTTTAGAAAGATTGTCCCCGAACCTATAATACTTTGGTACCACTTTTTACTTTCCATATTGGGGTCTATTTTGTATGGACGTCCTTCAAAAAAGATGATCATAATCGGAGTGGTGGGAACTAAGGGTAAAACTTCGACCATTAACTTTATTTGGTCAGTATTAAATGCGGGAGGCTACAAAACCGGAATAGTAACTACCGCCAATGTCAAAATAGGGGACAAAGAAGTCATAAATTCCGCTCATAGAACAATGCCTGGGCGTTTTGAGATGCAGAAGTTCCTTCGGACAATGGCAGATTCTGGATGCAGTCATTGTATTATCGAACCGACGTCAGAAGGGATAAAACAACATCGCCATCGAGGAATAGATTTTGATATTTTGGTATTCACCAATCTGTCTCCGGAACATTTGGCATCACACGGTGGTAGTTTTGAAAATTACAAGAAAACAAAAGGTAAGATATTTGCCCGTCTGCATAAAATAAAACACAAAGTATTTAAATGTCGAAGAATAGACAAGGTTACAATAATAAATGCTGATGACGATCACGCCAATTACTATTTGAGCTTTAAGGCAGACAAAAAAATATCTTATGGGAAATCAGAAAGTGCGAATTATCGAGCTCATAATATAACAGAGGGTAAAAATGGAGTTAAATTTGAAACTAAAGGATCGAAATTTTCACTCCAAACCCTCGGCACTTTCAATGTATATAATGCATTACCGGCGATAGTAATAGGTAAAATTTTCAATGTACCGACTAATTTAATTGGAAGAGGTTTGGCATCTCTTAGTACTATACCAGGTAGAATGCAGAGAATAGACGAAGGACAGCCATTTACGGTAATTGTTGATTATGCTCACGAAGGGAAAAGTATGTACGAGTCTATAAACGCATGTCGAAAGCTTGCAGGTAAAAATAGAGTTTTAGTACTCCTCGGATCCGAAGGTGGTGGTAGAGATATTGAAAAAAGGGAAGCGATGGGTACCGTGGCAGGACGAGATGCTAATGTTGTTGTCGCAAGTACCACAGATCCTTATGACGATGATCCAAAAGAGATACTTGATATGATTGCTGGGGCATCAAAGAAAGAAGGGAAGAGAGATGGTACTGACTTGTTTGTGATTGTCGATAGGCGTCAGGGTATAAGGAAAATCCTTTCGCTGGCTGGCATTGGAGACGTGGTATTAATTACAGGTATGGGTTCCCAGCTTACGATGATAGTCGAGAAAGGTAAGGTTTTGCCCTGGGATGAAATAAAGATTGTCAAAGAAGAGCTCCAGAAACTACTTAAGAAAAAGTAAGCAGACAAAAATCTATTCGGTAATAATCCCTTGATATTTCGGAGTTTTAAAGTAATATGTCAAATACGGGACGTAGTGTAACGGCTAACATGCCTGTTTTGGGTACAGGTGACTCCGGGTTCGAATCCCGGCGTCCCGATATGAGCGAAGCGAGTGAGAGTACGCCGGGATTCGAACCTAAAAGGGGTCGGGAAAATATGTTTTCCCGTGGAGGAAGGTAACGAGTCTTCGAGTGTTGGAAACCGTGGGTTTCCAAGGAGCGAAGCGACGTTCGATTTCCGCGTCCCGACTGAATGGAATGAAGGAGGGGCGAGTAATCTATTTTAAATCTAAAATGCCGTGCAGCGACGCTGTACGGCATTTTTTGGTACTTAATAGTTATCTTTTCCGATTGTCATCAACTAATAACTTTTTTGTTTGCCATATTAATATGTGGTTACAGTAACCACGATTTGTTATCTACAGTGTGGAAGTAAAGATAAGTCTTTTGTGATATAATTTTCTTAATTATTACCAAGAACTAAATGAGTGGAAAAATAGTGGAAAGAGAAAATTATAAAAAAGAAGCACTTAAATTTCTTAGTGATAATGTGACTGCAGCAGTTGCCACTGTATCCGCAACATGTGAACCTGGGGTGGCGACAATGTATTATTATACAGACGATGATTTTAATTTCTATTTTATTGCCGCACAAGATTCACAGAAATTAAAAAATATTAAAATAAATAGCAAGGTTGCGATTACTGTGGGATTTGATCCTGCCCCTATCGCTGTTCAAGCCGGCGGTATCGCAAATATAAGCTATGATTTTAAAGAGGAGTTTGTAAACAAGGTTTTGGAGAAAATTAATTTTCACGGTTTGGATCAGTGGCCTGTTTTACAACTCGCAAAAGAAGGACTTGTCCTTTTGAAAGTGAAACCAACATGGTTAGTCCTGTTAAACTTTGACAAGGTTGGCCATTCGGAGACGTATAGCCATGATTTTCACAAATTATTATAACTAATATATATATGGAAAATACAAAAGAAATGAAAGCGAGCGTAGGAATGGCGTATGGAGATGATTCCTACACAGTGGGTGTAAACGCGTGTCAGGACGCGATAGAGCAGTTAGGAGTAAAGGATCCTGACTTATTGATTGTCTTCTCTTCCATTAAGTTTGATCAGCAGGAAATCCTTAATGGTGTACGTTCGGTCGCTCCAGACGCAGTCTTGATAGGATCTTCAACCGCTGGGGAAATCAATACTTCCGGACCGGTCAGGTTGAACCAATCTGTTGTGGTTATGGCGATAAAATCGCCAGAGATAAAATATTTCACCGGTGTTGGCGAGGATATTGCCACCGATCCGCGTTTGGCGGGAAAGATTGCGGCTGATAAGGTGAAGGAACAGGCAGGGGAAGCTCTCAAAGCTTTTATAATGATACCAGATGTTTTGGTTGGCAACGGAGCCGATATCGTACGTGGAGTGCTAGATTCTTTAGGGGCACATTTTCCTGTGGTTGGTGGAGCGTCCGGAGATGATTTTCGATTCAAGCAAACCTTTCAGTATCTAAACGATAAGGTCTATTCCGGTGCGGTGGTAGGACTAGGACTTGCTGGAAACTTTAAAATTGGTATAGGTGTAAAACATGGCTGGATTCCAATAGGTGTACCGATGAAGGTTACCAAATCTTCCGGGGCGGTAGTTCATGAGATCAACGGTGCTCCGGCGGTCAAGGTCTATGAAGATTATTTCGGGGAAGAGGAGGCGAAAGTCCTACGTACCGAAACGTTGGCAAAGCTTGCGATTACTTATCCATTGGGTATGAGAGTTGCTGGTAGCGACGAACTTTTGATTCGAGACCCTCTTACAGTAGACGAAAAAGGTTCCATTACTTGTGCCGCCGAAATTCCAGAAGGATCGGAGGTTCGCCTGATGGTTGGTAGTCGTGAGGAGGCGGTGAAAGTTGCGAAAGTCGCGGCTGAAAATGCACTATCTCAACTCGATGGTAGTACACCAAAAGCGGTCATTATATTTAACTGTATTGCCCGTAACAAACTTTTTGGTGAGAAATCTGGAGACGAGATAAGCGCAATTCAGGAAGTTATCGGTAAGGATGTCCCTTTGATCGGTTTTTACACTTATGGTGAGCAGGCACCTTTGGGTGGTGAGGTAAAAAACATAGAAAAGTGCAACTCTGCTTTCCATAATGAGACAGTGGTTATTTGCGTCTTAGCGGACTAGAGAATTTATGAATCAAAAAAGGAGTAAGTCTTCCAACCTATCCAAAAACGATTCTCAGGATCAGGATGATCAAAACATAAAGGATCTCCAGAGTTTTAACAGCGATTTGGAAGATAAAGTTAAAGAGCGGACGGCCGAACTCAACGACCTTTTGAAAGAGCAAGGAAAAAGTGCCAAAATGCTTATTCGAAGAGATTTGGAACTGACTCGTGCCAACGAAAAACTCCAAAAGGTCGATGAGATGAAATCAAGTTTCATTTCGGTCGTAGCTCACCAGCTCAGAACCCCGCTTTCCGGTATGAAGTGGACTTTATCCATGGTGATTGCGGGGGATTTGGGAGAACTAAACAACGAGCAGAAGACTTTTCTTATGAAAGCGTATGAGAGTAACACCAGAATGATTGCTTTGGTGAATGACATGCTGGTTGCGGATAGAGTTCAGTCGGAACGGATGCGTTTTCGATTTAAGCGTGTCAATATAATAGACTTAATCGACAACATCCTCTTTGAAATCAGCCCTCAAGCGTCTAAAAAAAACATCTCTATTAGTTATAAAAGTAAGTTTCAAGACATACCGCAGGCTTATATTGATCCAGAGACGATAAGAGCGGTTTTGCAAAACTTGCTCGAAAATGCGATCAAATATACAATTGGCGGAGGGAAAATAGAGATAGATGTAAAAAAAGATGCGGAACACTTAACAATTTCAATCGCCGACAGTGGTATAGGTGTACCTGAAGAGGATAAAAAAAATATTTTTTCAAAATTCTTCCGTGCTCGAAATGCTATAAAACAAGAGACCGATGGTTCAGGTTTGGGTTTGTATATAGCCAAGACCATGGTTGAGAAGAATGGCGGTAAAATGTGGTTCAATAGCGTTCCAGGTGAGGGTAGCACTTTTTATTTTACAGTGCCATTAAAATAATAGATTAATACAAAATGAAAAAAATTTTAATAATTGAAGACGATGTTTTTTTAGGAGATGCTTTGGAGCAAAAATTAAAAAGCGAAGGTATGGAAGCGGTTTTGGTTCGCGACGGTAAGGAAGGGTTTGAAAAAATAAAATCTCTAAAGCCCGATCTTATTTTGTTGGACATTATTTTGCCAAATATGAATGGCTATGAGATTTTAGAAGAAACTCAAAAAGATCCGTCCGTGGCGTCCATTCCCGTCATTATTGTCTCAAATTCCGGACAGCCGGTTGAAATCAACAGGGCTCTTGAGCTCGGCGTCAAAGATTACTTGGTCAAGGCCCAATTTGATCCAGAAGAAGTTTTGGTAAAAGTGCGAGCTCAACTCGAAAAAGAAGTGAATATTCAGTCTGATGCCGTCAAATCATTAGAAGGTGAGTTCAATCAAAAAGAAGTCGGAAATTCTTTAGATGGTAAAAAAATAGTTTTGGTTGAAGATGACCAGTTTCTTGAAGAAATAATTACACGCAAGCTTGCCAATACTAAATGTGTTTTATTTCACGCAAGTGAGGGAGAAAAGGCCTTAGAAATTATAAGCAGAGAACTACCAGACATAGTAATGCTCGATATTATCCTGCCTGGTATAGACGGCTTTGAAATTTTACGCCGAATAAAAAGTAATCCTGAAATTAAAAATATACCTGTGATTCTCCTTTCCAATTTGGGACAGGAAGGTGACATTGAAAAAGGAAAATCCCTGGGGGCGAATCGCTTTCTAATAAAGGCGACAGTGACTCCAGATGAGATCGTCAGTCAAATAGAGGGAGTCTTGAGTGGCGTCAAAAAATAAACGGTATTTTGAACCCTTTCGGAGTCCCTGCCTATCTTAAGGTAACTTTCGATCATGCTTTTGGAGTGACTTATCCAAGTTTCTCCTGTTTGAACATTGTAAGTTGAAACATTGTTTACAAAAATTACAAAATTTAAAATTATTTCCTTTTCTCGACTTTCCACTTACCAACTTAAAACTTACCAGCTACTCAATTCTTCCTAACACCTAAAAGCTATTCCTCCCGTAATAGATAATAAATAAATGATACCCAAATATTTCTGAATTTTTGGCGAATTTTGACTAAAATTCTGT
>PCWC01000065.1 GCA_002787175.1 Parcubacteria group bacterium CG11_big_fil_rev_8_21_14_0_20_39_22
CTGCCAAAGAGATGCAGAAAGCGCGGATGGCATTATTCAATTCATTTAAAAAATAGCTTAATACGGTATACTGTGTTCACTGCTTTTTAGATATCGGAAAATACTATATGGGGAACGAAAGAAAATAGGAATAAAGAGAGAAAATCCCTCACCGCAAGCGGTCCCCTCCCTTCCTAAAGGGAGAACGCTGAAAAGAGAGGGAGGGGGAATAGCTTTTAATTGTTAGGTTTTAGCTGGTAGGAAGAAAGAGATATAAATCCTGAGTCTGTTAAGGGGTACGGCCGGAGCGGATTTCGTTTATGTAGTAGTCAAACTGGCTGGCTTGGGAAGGAGAAATCTCTTTTGCTTTTTCAAGCTGTACTATAGCGGCTTCTTTGTCCCCTGTCTCAAAATAGGCGCTTGCAAGCGATATATTGTAATTTAAATCTTTCGGGTAATCTTCAACCGCCTTTTCCAAAATCGGCACCAGTAAATCAATCCTGCCCATATCTGCAAACGCATTAAGGACACGCTGTGACGGTCTAAACAAAGCTCCGCCGTTGTCGTAAATATCAATAAGCTCTTGGGTTAGGGACTCCGCAAGTTCCAACCTGCCCGTATAAACGGCTCCAGCGATATAGTAATCCATCGGTTCGGTAAATCGAGGAGCGAGTTCGTATGCTTTTTTGAATTGTTCAAACGCCTCTTCCCTCTCACCATTTTCGAAATACAGCGAACCGAGAGTTACACGAAGGCTCTGCTTGCTCGGAGAGAGCTCGACCGCCCTTTGAAGAGATTCTGTCGCCTTTTTGTAATCATTGGCATAGCTAAACATCAAACCTTTGAAAAGATGGAGGCGGGTATCGTTTGGGTGGTCTATGGTTTCTTGACCTATCGCTTCTATAGCAGAATCGGTCATCCGTGTCTTGACTGCCGGAGAAGCATCGGATCCGATCACCTTTGGCACTGCGTTTACAATCTGTTCCACGACTTCTTGATGCCCAAGCGGACCAGACGCATAAGCTTTTTTAAACAATGCCACATTTTCTGCCACGCCGTTTCTTTGGGGCATAAGGGCGCTTATGAGAGTTCTTGAGGTAACAATACCTTTCACATCGATAAAATAAACTCCTACTATAAGTACCGCCGTGATAATTGGTAAAGCGAAATATCTGTAACTTTGGTCACTAATTCTACCATCAGCAATTATTGGTTCTTTATTCTCCGTTACAGAAATATGAACGTAACCGAGCAACGATACAAATAAGACATAACTTATGAGATTATCGAAAACGAATAGGTTGTGGAAAAAATATGCTGATAAAAGACCCGTGATAATAGATGCTTGCGGTACACTAAATATGTGCTCGTCTTGACGGCGTCCAAACAAGACGGTACGAATCTTTTGCCAAAATCCAGCAACACTGTCCTTGTGAGCAGTCCATAAATAGTAGACGGTAAAAAAGAACAGAGCTAAATAGGAGATGAGTCCGAATATACCGCCGGCGATGAGCCAGTCTAAGATTACATTGTGTGTCCTATCAAACCACTGTTCTTGATTGTAGAGAGAGGGATTGTAGTATTCGTTGAAAACGTAATTGAAATTCTCTTGTCCGTATCCGAGTATTGGTCGAGCTTTGAAACCTTCTATTGCCATAGGCCAGATGTAATAACGAGACTGACCTTCGTCGATTATTTTTATTGAAGCAAATCGGCTAAGCACCTGATGGTTTTGGACATAGGAATTATCTTTTATAAGCAAAAATGTTCCTATGCCGGCAAGTATCGCTATAAAAGAAATTAATGAGACCTTACGCCACGATTTGTTTTTGCCAAAAATAGCGACAAGGAGAGCAGCGAGTAATAAACCGAGAATAAGACCGAGAATGGCGCCCCGAGTGGCAGTGTGAAAGAGCATTGTCGCAAATGTAATCGCAAAAAAAGTGTACAGGCAATAGACGATTTTGTCCGACAGCCCTTCATCAAATTTACCGCGAGAACGCAGTAGATTTAAAGATATTCCAAATAAGGCGACGAGCAGTACGGAGAGGGTGGTTAAATAGTAGTTCCCTGTCGCAAAATATATAAGAGATAACGATCCGATAAACGCAAGACCAGCTGAAATAAATCCATAATTTTTGGTATTTCTTCCGTGACTTCTCTTGTAGAAATAGGTTGCAATAACTGCGAGAAGTGAAGTTATTGAGAAAGCGAAGAGCCAAATATTAGTTTTGCCCAAGAAAATATCGGGGTACTCGTAGCCCTCTGGTATTCCACCAACTTGTCTTATGACGTCTTGGATGGTGTCGAAATAGCGATAGAACGGAAACAGTATGAACAAGGACAGACCGACTGTAAGCGACTGGAGGAGGAGCGAGAGTCGGTAGCTTTTTTCTTTGACACCAGAGAGCGACAAAAGCGTAAAGAAAAACATAAAGACCATAAAGATGGCAAGATATGAGGCGTTGCCAAATGTGCCATCGAGGCGTACTCCACCTTGATTTATGACAAGCTCACCCGAGAGCTGTATGATGCCATAGAAACCTAAAAATGCCCCTACTCCAAGCCAGGTATGGACAAAACGCCACCAAAGATTGCCCACAGACATTACCGATGAGAAGACAAGGAAGCATCCGCCGAGATGGAGGAGGAGTAAGAATCCCTCCATTCGCTCAAAGTTGCTCCAAAAGCTCTTTTCGGGGTTTAGACCGAATATATTGGCGAGGAAGATAATTATGAGGAAGGCGACGCCCGATCCTAAGACGTGACTGTAGCGAGGACGATACTCCCTGTGTCGAAGACAGAGCAAAAGCCAAGATGCCACCAAGACAGCGATAATTATCCTAAAGAAGAAACTTTTTCCAGTGATGAACGGAAAGAACATTGAGTTCGCCACGATAAGAGGCGTAAACGGAACGGCAAAAATACCGATATAGGTGATGAGGCGGAGGGCTTTGTCGAATAGAGACATGGGGAGAAGTTGGAAAGTTTATAAGTTGGTAAGTGGAAAGTTTAAGAAGAAGAGAGTGAATTTTGAAGATTTGAAAAGGGGGCTTGTCCTGTGAAGCGTAGATTTTTACGGGAGTGGAAAGTTGGGGTGAGAATTGAAATTTTATGATAAACCGTTGATGGCAGTGGTCCGACCACTGCCACTTAGGAACAGTCTTAGAGGGACAGGGTTATTATAGCTGATTTGAGGTTTTTTGTCTTTTGAAATTTCTGTCTGGAAAAAGATTATACCCCACTCCATCCATGTCAACACCCAGTGTTGCTGATGTTATTGAACTGGAGGAGTTTATATGGTAGTCGGACTATCATAAATAACATCTATCTTCCAGTAATATCCCTCCTTAGAAACTGATCTTATGTCTCACCACAGCAATGTGAATCAAAAAAGACCGTTTCAGGTCGTCGTGACCAAAAAAGAGGATCCCAAAACTTTGCTTCGCCCCCACCATAGTTCACTATGGCTCGGACTCCAGCTCGTTTCTTCTTACAGAAGCTGTCCACTTTGTGTATATTTTACCACGACTTCGTCTTGTAAAATATCTCACAAAGTCTTGCGACAGTCTCCCAGACTGTCTCACGCTCATATTTTTGGACACTTCAGCCCTCGATTAGACTTTAGACAGTTTCTTAGTTTTGATGCGATAAAAATATCAGTCGAGATTCTCGAGTCTACCGTCATCCCTCCTATGTGCGGAGTAATCAATAGATTATCATTTTCTTTAGCATATTCCACCAATGGGTCGGTAGCAATTACTTTTTCTTTAAAACTTAGCTCGTTGCCCAAAACATCCGTTCCATAACCTCCAATTTCCTTAGTTTTTAACGCTTCTAACAACTCAGTCTCATTAACTATTTTCCCACGAGATGTATTGATTAAAAAAGACCCTTTTTTCATAATTTTAAATGTGTCGCGGTCAAACATATTTTCTGTATCAGGCGTGAGATGGATATGTATAGATATGATATCACTATCTTTAAGGAGATCGGTAAATCCTACCTTCTCTGCTATTCCTAAACCATCATTAACAAAAGGGTCGTAAAATATCACTCTCATCCCGAACGCTCTCGCGTAAGAAGCCATCATTTTACCCAATCTTCCATACCCTATTATTCCTATTGTCTTACCGTACAAACTTATACCCTTGAAAGTATCTCTGTTCCACTCCTTGTTTTTTACTGAATCAAAAGACCACGGAATTTTTCGTACTAAATTTAATATTAAAGAAAATGCAAGTTCTGCTGTACCTGTTATTGTTTTCAGAAAGTCATTTTCACCTTTGAGACTAACTATCTTAATATTTTTTTGATGCGCATAATCGAGATCTATGTGATCCAACCCAGTAGTCGCGGTCGCTATATATTTTAACTTCGTTGCAGATTCTAAAATCTTCCTATTAAAGTTTAAGCCGAGACCGATCACAACGGCGTCATATTCTTTTAACTCAATAGATAGATCCTCTTGAGAAACAAGTTTCAGATCCACCTCTCCAATTGTGCCAAGTACTTCTTTGGCTTCTGCAGAAAAATCATTTCCCAGTGTACAGAGAATCTTAAAACTCATAACCTTTATTTATTAGATCACTAAGCATAGCTTCTGCCCTCATCCAATCTATACCATCATTTATATCGACAGATCTCTCTTCAGGAACCACATACCCTACAATATTGTCACCGTAGAGTCTTTTATCTTTCATTAACAGGTCTCGTCTCATAGCGTATACAGAACCGCTTCTTCTATAAGCTTGAGGTAAATCTTGTCTCCTTACACCCTCTTCTTCATCCATACAAAATGGCAACACCCTATCACCTTCGAGTCTTTTTGCTTTTATCGGATGAAAATCGCCAACATCGACTAATGTGACAGAACTATCTGCTTCAAACTTTATAAGTTTTTTTAAGGTCTCATCTATATCTTCAGGTACTCTAAAGGGAGATGTTGGTTGCAAAATTACGGCGTAATCAAAAATCTCAGAAACCTTTTTTTCCATTTCTGATATAGCATGTATCATCACAGGAGTGTGAGGAGTATCATCGCCAGATATTTCTTTAGGTCTTAAGAAAGGAACCTCTGCTCCATACTGTTTTGCTACTGCAGCGATTTCCTCAGAATCAGTCGATACAATAATATGAGTCAATAGATTACTTCTTTTAGCAGCTTCTATACTATAAGCAATAAGAGGCTTTCCTCCCAAGAGCTTAATATTTTTACCCGGAAGACCTTGCGAGCCCCCACGAGCAGTAATAACACCTAATATTTTTTTACTCATTATCCTTTAAAATTTTTCTGAACGTATAAAGATAGAGTTGCAAGAGTATTGGCAATATTTTTTGCCGTATCTTCTGAATTATATAAATCGGACTCAGGATATTTGCCTTTATTTATTTGTTTTTTTATAGCTTTTCGTAATGATTCCTTTTCATATGAGGTATTGACGACATTTTTATCTCGAAGTCTTCTTCCTTGTCTTGTGCCTATATTTACAACAGGAACACCAAGAAAAGAACATTCTTTCAATCCGGCAGAAGAATTTCCTACGAGACACATTGAATTCTTAAGCATATATATAAAATCTTTTGGAGGCAAATATCTCATAAAACGAATCTTATGTCCTCTAACCTCATCATTAAAATAACGAAGTTCATAAGAAATAGATTCGGAACCAGAATCAAAATTTGGCCAAAACCAAAATGTCTGGATATTTAAATCATTAATAACCTCTAAAAGATCCCGAGTATACTCACCCATTTTATCTGATTCACTGGTTACAGGATGATACATAACCATAATATAAGGTTTATTTATATCTATATCTGCCCCAGAACCTGTAGAAAGGAAGTTGAATTTACTACTGCTGTCAGCTACTTTTTTTACCACCTCAATATCCGGACTACCGAAGTTGAAGACGAACTTATCATCCTCTCCCATTTTTAAAACTCTTTTTCGCGCAGGTTCATTTGTTGTAAAGTGGATATGAGAGAGTTTTGTTATGGAATGGCGGACACTTTCGTCTATTGTTCCAGTAACATCCCCTCCTTCAATATGAGCTATAGGTATATGGAGGTAAGAAGCTGAAATAGCGGCTGACAATACTTCAAAACGATCCCCTCTCAGAACAATTGCGTCGGGTTTGATATTATTGAACAGATTTGTAAATTCCATAATGCCAAGCCCGGCTGTCTTGGCCTTAATAAAATGAGAATCACCTTCAAGGTTAAAATGGACCTCATGAATATTATTTATGCCATCTGCCTCTAAAAGCTCTCTTATGTGCGCTCGTTTTGATGAATATTTTGAAAGCAATGCTGTGCCGGCCACAGCAACATATAACTCAATATCTTTTCTCTTGTTTAATTCATCCAAGATCAAGAATCCTCTGCTATAGTGGATAAAACTTGTGATAACAAAACAAACTCTTCTCTTTTTTGTTTTAACAGACATATTACTCAATGATATCTTTGGTTATAGGTTCCATTTTATTTATATCTCTTGCTGATTTTTTTCCCACAACTTCATACAAATTGTTAGAAGGAATTCCCTTTAGGTGCAAAGCGGGCCTCATAGCGAAGAGCATTTCCTTAGTAATAACCGTACCCTTTTTAATCTCTTTAGAAGCGGTCAATGTTTTAAAAAAATAAGGCCTAAATTGATTTTTTTCACCTTCTAATTCTTTGTCTATATCTCCGTAAAAAGGAGACGAGTCTACACCTAAATATTCTCTATCTTTTATTTTTTGGACTAAAGTCTTCATCTCTTCCGGTGTTAGTGACACCTTGTGATCTGATCCCCAAAGGTCTCTGGACAATGAAAAATGCTTCTCAATTATACGAGCTCCAACCTTAACAGCAGCCAAAGGAATCTCTTGGTCCCCTACCGAGTGATCAGAGAAACCAATCGTACATTGAGGAAACTTTTCCCCCAGTCTTTGAATGGATGAAAGATTGAAGTCAGAAGCGGGTGCGGGATATTTGCTAACACAATAAAGAATGGAAACGGGAGCACCTTTATTTTCAAGAAAAGAAACGGCCTTTTCCAGTTCAGCATAACTAACCATACCAGTTGAAATTATAACAGGTTTCTTTGTCTCAGCTACAAAATCGAGTAATAGATAATCCATTACATCCCCTGACCCAATTTTCCACAAAGGAACACCGATTGAATCCAATTTTACCGCCGCCTTACGAGACATTGGAGTGGAAAAGAAAACGAGACCTTTCTGTTTAGAATAATCTTTTACTTCCACCCAAAACCTGTCTGGAGTAATGTCGGTGTTTCGCTTCACCCATGAGTATCTATCACTTCCGGAAAAATGAGGTGAGATGACCTGAATAGGAGCTTGCTCATCAGAATATTCGTGCGTTTGAAATTTAACAGCGTCAACACCAGCATCAGCGGCAGCATCGATAAGATTCTTTGCGTTTGATATGTATTCATCCAGACCCTTCTCTTCTTTTGATTGTATGAAATTCTTACCTATTTCTGCAATAACGAAAGTACGATCCCCTTCCAAAAATTCATTCAAATTTATAAACTTATCCCGATCGTGCATAATTCACTTAATATGCAATATTTTTCTTAAAATTTCAAGCTTTTTTGAATATTTCAACAAATAATAAAGTTTGACTGTTATCGGATAGAAATTAGACCTTTCTTTCCTGTAAAGACCTGAGCACTTTAATCCTGACTCTCCCTCTCTCCTCTTTTTAACCGCGACAAGTCTTATATGATGCACACTGAACCCTCTCTTTTTAATCTTGCTAAGTTCGATCAAACTCTTACCTTCGTCTACATCAATATACCTGACTTCAAACCCACAAGACTCCACCATACATCTTAATGATTCGGGGGTAAACATATAAGGATGATCTATTTGCACCCCTGACGATATTTTACCAGCTCTTCTCACCTGATGTCTAAAATTCTTTACAGCAAGAAATAAATGTCCTTCATTTTTCAAATTATCATAAGACCAATCGATGAAACCCTTTGGATCTAAAAGATGGTTTAAACTTTGCACGCAGATGATATTTGATGCTTCTTTTATATCTTCACTATTTTTCCATTCTTCAAAAATAGCATTATTCGTTTTAACACCTTTCGATTGAGCAAAATTAGATTCATCAATAGATGGTTCTACACCTAACACATCGAGATCTGGAAGCTTTTCTTTTAGACCATGCAGCACTCCTCCTGTAGAGGATCCAATATCTATAGTCAGTCCTTTTGTGAAAAATTGACCCATCGTTTCAGCCATAGCATGACCAAATTTTAGGGCAAATGAAAAATTCCTTTCGAGGTCTGTGTCATAAGTGGAGCTTTTTATGCTGTTTCTATCTTGCCTGTAATGATATTTATAATATTTATCATAATCTTCAGAAGTCATCCTCGGATTTATGTATATCAACGAACAGTTTTTACACATCACCGTCCTTACAGGCAAATCATTTTTTGATCGTACTGCAATCACACTGAAGTCATCTTGTCCGCACAAATTACAAGACAATGATTCTTTTTCAATACTATTATAGTCAAACACTTTACTTCCCATACAATAAATCTAACACAAAATTTCCTATACGTTCTCCCGATCTACCATCGGTAAACTCGCACTGCTCTTTAACCAATCTGCGTCTTCCCTCTCTTTCTAAGGAAGGATCTCCAATATATTTGTTTATCGATTCCAAAAGATCTCTTTCGTTCTTTGCCATTTTAATTCCCCCAGCGTCAAGTGCTTTTTTATAATGTCCGCTACTATAATACTGTGTAGGTGATTTCAATAGACTGCTTTTTTTATTTATCTCAAAGTTTATATTAATCACAGGTTTATCGAATATAGCGGCATCTATTGAAATGCTGGAAGCGTACGTCACCAATAGATCCATATGAGCCAAAGTGTTCCTAAGATGATTTAGGTCAGATTCATCCATATCCCAATCAACTCCTCTTTTTTGGCTGAATCTGATACCTGGGTAATCATAGCGAAGAGATGGACGTTTTTTAATTTCACCCTCATCTACAAAGTCATTAGGTTGGAAACGCACAAGAAGTTTTGTATTTGACGGAAGTAGACCATCTTTCTCAGAGGCGGTTAAGAGGTCTATTATATCCCAATCTGAATCACTAAAAGCCTTTCCCATAGATGCATAGACTATCAGCTTGTCATTTGCAGACAGACCATACTTTCCCATAAATGAATCCCTGTCTATTGTTCTATCTGAAAAAAATAGGTCGTACTGCGGAATACCTGAAACGAATATATCCTTCTTCTTCATATCTGCGTACTCGAATACTTCTTGTTTAACAATTTTATTAAAAACGATAATTTTATCAGGAAGTAGACGTAGTATGGATCGAGATGTGACCTTATCCCAACTATTTACGAAACCCACTGATATTATTTTTCTTCTCTTTGCCTCCCTTAGCAAATGAATCTCCGGATCATCAAACAAATGAGCTAAGAATACCAGACTTGGATTATACTTATCAAAAAATTGTTTATACGTCCGATCTTTGACCAAGTAGAAATCTAAATATCTTACCAGCTTCCTGATTATTTTTTTTGAAAATACTTTCTTTGCTAATTTCCCAAAATAGTATTTTAAAAAATTACGATCCTCAGCAAACAACATCCTTCTTTTTAAATCTATAGTCTTTGAATCCAATAGGAGAAATTTCAATTTAGAAAACAAAGAATCGATACCTCTCATCGTTCTCTTTTCTACAACCTCATACTCTATTCTTGGATCATTAAAAGATTTTTTATAATATTCGGCTTTTTCCTTTGTTTTAGTAAAAAGAATTATCTTCACATTCTCATCTGAAAGCAGGGTCTTTAAAACAGGTGTTCTTAGTAAATTCTTGGCTTCCACACCTTCAAATATTGAAATAAAGATTATTTTGCTATCTTTCATATTCTCTCAAAATTATTTCCAGTAGTCTTTGCGATGAACCACCGTCTTTTTTAAAGCATTCTTTATCTATAAGGTCATTCCTTTCTTTTTCCTTTTCAAACGGGTTTGCTACAGCTTTATTGATGAAGTTTATCAGCTCTTTAGGAGATTTGGCTATATAACAAGCATTGCTTTCAACAACAGGATTGAAATGATTGTAGTCATAAAACCTACGGACGCTTGAGTAGTAAGACCTTTTTTCTGATCCATCGAATGAAAAAATAACGGAGGGTCTGCCCACAATTGCTGCGTCTATGATCATAGTGGAAGGACCTGAAACAACAACATCCGAGGATATTAATAATTTGATAAGTTTTATATCATCTTCTGGCGAAAGTTCGGTGTTTTTCAAAACCTTGAATCTCTGACTCGGTCGATCTATGACCACTCTGTTCGAAAAAGTTCCTGATTCTATAGTTTTAACATTATCATTAGGAGGAAGTCTGACAATTATAAAATACCGTTCGTCCAAATTCTTGTCCATAATCATCAAGATGTCACTATCCACCGTATTGTCAGAAATATATCTATCCCCCGCCGGGGCAAATAGGACTACCTTTTTATTAGCAGGAATATTCAATTCAGCAAAAATCTCTTTTTTTTCATAATTGGAGGATACGTAACGATCATAATGCGGAATACCTATTACCTTTATAATTTCTTCCGGAACATTATGAACTCCTATCGCCTCTTTTTTTAGAATTTGATTCTGGACAATAAAAATATCGGGGAAAAAACGTATCAAACCTTTAGATGATAAATTATCCCAGGACCTTGTCATTCCTAATATCCTTTGACCGTTTTTCCGTGCTGCCTTGCCAAATCCAATATCGGATTCATTTTGAATATCAGTGAGCAATATGATTCCTGGACCATATTTTTTAAAGACTCTTTCAAAGGTCTTCGAAGGGGTCAAGATCAAACTCAAATTCCTAACTACGAAAGATCCGAATTGCCCTCTTAAAAAAAGGGATAATATACTTACTATCCCTTTTAACTCGGTTTTTCTTTTTATCCGCATTGATCTTGTGTGAAGTGCGGACAAGGAAATTATCCTTAAAATTTTATCTCTAATAGACAGCGAGGTGTCAATTCCCTCTAAAATGATATCTTTTGATCCATATTCAGCTTCAAAAAAACTTTTTTTCTTTTTGGGATATAGCACGATTACTTTAAATCCATTACTAATCAGAATGTCCAAAAATGGAGACCCGATAATATTACGAGATATCAGAGGGTGGAAACTTGTAATGTAGATCGTTTTACTCATTTGAAGTGTTTTTTTGTGATGAATGTTCCTTTTGAAATCAATTCAGACGCAATTTTACCAGAAACACCATCGAAATCAGCGATGGATATATGTCCTTTTTCTGGATGATAAGGTCTTCGTGATTCGAGGTCATCGGGCTTTATAATGGCACCCTCTTCAATATCCCTTCTTGCAATAATAGATTTCTGCGCCCAGGAAGTGTTTTTTTTAAAAACAGATTCATCTTCTTTGACCGTCAAAGCATCATATACATCATCTATATCATTGAGAAATTTCTTCATCTCTTTGGGAGTGATAGCGACAGTTATATCCATACTTTCAAATGGAGGACTCACCTTATCTTGATCAAGGCAAATATGTTTCTCAATAACGGACACCCCTTTTGATATAGATGCCAGAGGTACAGCAGTTCCAATAGTATGGTCTGAATATCCTATATTGTATTCTGGAAAAAACTCCCTCATTTCATCAATTACATGCAAAGCTGCTTGCTTCGGCTCCACAGGATACAAAGTAACACAATGTAAAAAAATAATCTGATTAGAGAAGTTTCTATATTTTTCCAAAATTCTAAACCTATCTTCTCTCTTTAAAAGACCCAAAGATACGATTACAGGATTACCCGTAGTGAGAGCCATATCTATCATTCTTGTATTATTGCTGTCACCTGAACCTATCTTAATAATAGACATCCCTCTTTTAACAAGCTCTAAAATATCGTATTCATTGTGAGTAGTGGCAAAACATATAAGACCTTTTGACTGAGCATATTTTTTTATTTGTAGAAATTTTTCCATTGTCAATTCTCTCTGCTTTAGTCTTTCTAACCAGTATTTATCTTCGCTACCAACAACATTTTCTGCGGTAAAGGATTGGAATTTTATTACAGACAGGCCGATCTCTACAGCCACATCTACAAAAGCCATACCCCGATCAACATCTCCAAACGCCAGTACACCAACCTCCGCAATAACCAAAGGTTTTATAAATGGCCCCACCACCACATCTTCGTTATTTGATTTTCCTAAGTATATATTATTTGCCATTTAAATAGCTTATAACCTTATCGATTGTAAAGATTTGTGTTTCTCTCCAAGCGTCTAAAGTAGAACCTCCTATATGAGGAGTAATTATTAAATTGTTCGATGTTTTAGCATATTGCAATAAAGGGTCGTCCTTAAAATAATCACTGAAATTTATATCAAATTCACCAGGGAAAACATCTATAGCTGCACCTGCCAACCTTTTGTCTTTTAGAACCACCAGTAAAGCATCGTTATCTACAATTTCTGCCCGAGCGGTGTTGATGAAAAAAGACCCAGGGCGAAATGAGTTAAATATTTCGGAATTGATTAAGTTTTTTGTCTCATCATTGGAAGGTGTATGGAGAGTAACTATATCACTTTTTGAAACCAACTCTTTAAGCGAACTACATTTTGATAGTCTATGATTTTGCGAAGTGACATAGGGGTCATAATAGTTGATCAGAGGCATTTTAAAAGCTTCTGCAAATTGGGACACCATACTTCCCAGACGCCCTAACCCGATAATTCCTATGCTCATTTTAGACAGCATCGACTTACCTCCAAACAGTTTTCTGTCCCATACTCCACCCATAACCGACATATGGGCTGGTATTATATTTCTAATGAGTGCGATTATCAGACCCCAGGTATGTTCCGCCGTTGGAGTGATTGTACTTAAAAAATCTTTTTCGGATTTTAAGGTAATGACCTTAATTCCCAACGATTCTGCATATTGAACATCTATATGAGGATCACCTGTTGTATTTGAAGCTATAACCTTAAGAAGAGGCATCTTGTCAATTTTTTCTTTCCCACAATAAAATCCAAGTGGGGCAAAAACAGCTTCTACTTCCTTGATATCACTAATATCATCTTCACTGGGGTCCCTCAATTCTAAGACCTCGAAATTTTCTCTAAGTTTTTCTAAAGCAACCTGCTCAAACTTCAGTATTTTATAGTATATTATTTTTTTCATTATCAGTTACTCCTGAATTCATTAAAGACTCGACCATTAAAACATCAATGTGGTTGTCTATATCAATTGCGGAAATCGGATCAATTTCAATATGAAAATTATTTTTACCTTCTAACAATCCCTGGTCATGTAAAAGATTAAAGCTACTGACATATAAATTACCGAAAGCATAGAATTTTGGCCTTTGTTGTCTATTCATAACCGAATAATGTTCTTTTTCCATCCAAAATCCAATAGTCTCTTCTTGTGTAATGCCTCTAATATTATGAGGATGATGTCTATGGGTAAGCTCTTCCACAGTTATTACGGATTCTGCATTCTTTTCTACCGCCAAAGATATTGCCGAGTCTATCTGTGAGCTCTTTACTAAAGGAGACGTGGGCTGGACAGTGACGATATAATCCGGGACATAATTATTTTCATCTTTTAGTCGCTTCAAAGTATATTGTAGAGCATCGAGAACTCGACTGGTATCTTGAGCAAGATGAGAAGGTCTTAAAAAAGGAACTTCCGCACCAAACTTTTTTGAAACCGAAGCTATTTCTTCGTCATCTGTTGTGACCATCAGTCGAGATACCAGATTTGAGTTTTTTAGAGCATTGATTGCATAACTAATCAAAGGTTTGTTATTTAGCATAGACAGATTCTTTTTAGGTATGCTTTTTGAACCTCCACGGGCAGGTATTAATCCCAATATTTCTTTTTTTACCATATTTAAACCATCTTATCATAAATGTAGATAAAGAGTACCAGACTCACGTTTGAAAAAAGCAGCACTAATTGTGCTGCTTTTGTAATACTACCGCCCCTTCACTTACGCCAACGGATTTCCGGCCTAAGAACCGCATGGTCTACGTCTTCTGCAAGCAATGCTCGCTGAAGAATATTGACCAGAACTTCCTCAGACAAAAGATTGGGTTTAAGACCAAGTAATTTCAGGGCAGAATTTTTTGCATTATAAAAATGTGCTTCTTTTTCCACCCGTGGATTCGGTAATATTTCTATCTGAGCATCGAACCCGATTCCTTTAGCGGCATCTTTAACTTTTTGAGCCAATTGCATTACTGAAAACATCTCAGTAAATTGATTGAAAACTCTAAATTCGCCACTCTTTGCGGGATTATCAATTGCCAATCTGACACATTGTATCGTATCAATAAGGTTCAAAAATCCTCGAGTTTGACCCCCTTCGCCATATACAGTAATCGGCTGATTTTTCGCAGCCTGTACTACAAAACGGTTCAGGGCTGTTCCAAACACAGCGTCATAATGAAAGCTGGTCAAAAGATCAGGGTGCATCTTTGTCTCCGGCGTTTCAATGCCATAGACCACTCCTTGATTGAGATCGGTTACAGAAATTCCCCAACCTCTACAAGCAAACTCCAGGAGCACACTATCAGCCACTTTTGAGGCGTGATAGAAAGACCCCGGAAGCTTTGGGTATGGAAGTCGATCTTTTCGTCCATTGTGGGTTATTTCCAACCACCCCTCTTCAATGTCAATATTAGGAGTCCCGTATTCCCCCATTGTCCCCAGCTTTACCAAATGCGCTTCAGGAGTAAATTCCCTCATCGCAAAAAGGACGTTCAAAGTGCCTTTTACATTATTATCAAATGTTGTAACAGCCCCGTTTCTATCTTTCATAGAAAAAGGTGCGGAAGGCTGTTCAGCATAATGAATGATTGCATCAGGACTGAACTCTTTGAACAATTCGTACACTGCCAAATGATTTTGCGCAATATCTGCTATCTTTACCTGAATCGGATTTTTAGCTGTTTTATTCCAGCATTCAACCCTACGTCGCAAAACAGGAATCGGGAACAAAGGTCTTACCCCCATTCTCTCTTCCCACTGCCTTTTCAAAAGTGCGTCGACAATCATTACCTGATAGCCGTGATTCGCAAAATGCATTGCAGTTGGCCACCCTAAGTAGCCGTCTCCACCCAATATAAGTATCTTTTTCACTTTTACCTCCTTAATCTGGTTGATTTTTAGAACAAGAACATTTCCTAACTGTCTCTGCAGTCAAAAGAAAGCCGCCTTAATATTATATGAAGCGGCTGAAACTGTCAAAAAGTTTTCTTTAGAAAAAGATCTTTTTTAAACGCAGTCTTTTTAAGGACTTCCATTATTTTTTCAGAAGTCCGACCTTCACCATAAGGTAATGACAGGTTATCAGGTAAGCTTTTTACCCAATTAGGATCAATGGACATTTCTAAAGCATTTCTGACTGATACTTTATCAGGGTAAGGCACGTCGATAATATTTTCACTTCGAAGCCTGCCCTCCTGTCTCAAACCGACATTTACAACTGGGGTTTTGAATAAAGCTGCTTCCTTAATACCGCTCGACGAATTTCCGACCAAGACTTTGGCACCGGATAAGAGACCCAAGAAATCACCAGCTTCGAGGTTCTTGAATACCTTCATATTAGGCAAACAACAATCTTTTATGGCTTTCACCACTTCACCGTAACCTTGATCCGAACAAGGATATATGACAATTGTTGATGACCCTATCTCTTTCACCTCTTCCAGTATAATACTCATAGTTCTGTAAGCATTCTCCCGATTTAGAGTTTCAGGATGATACAAAACCATAGTGAAGTCATTTCTGCAGAGGTTATACTTAGCAGCTACTGTCTCAAACGGGGTGAATTCTCCGTTTGAAATAAGATCTAAGTGGGCATCCCCTACCACATAAACTCTTTCCGGATCTTCACCCAAAGAACAGACTTTTTCATAGGCCCCATTGTGAGCGACTAAATGAATATGTGATAATTTTGTTATCGCATGGCGAAACCAATCATCTAGATTGCCAGTCTTATCACCTCCTTCCACGTGGTAAACAGGAATATGCATATTTACCGCAGCCATTACCGCAGCTAATGTCTCGCTTCGGTCTCCCAAAACAAGCAACATATCAGGATTTAACACTGAAAAAACGCTCGCAGCTTTTTCTATACAAACCCCCAATGCAGCAGTCCGTTCCTTTGCAGAATCACCTTTCTGACCCATATAAATTGAGGCAGAAATTTGGAAATGCTTGGAAACTTCATCTTTAGTTTTACCGAACTCCTCAGACAAGTGCATATCTGACACAACAATCTGGAGCTCGAATTTAGGATCAGATTGAATCGCTTTAAGTGTCCGGAGCAAAGCCCCAAACCCCCCTCGTTTTCCCGAGAAATAACATATTTTCTTTTTCATTTAACATCCTTTCGAAGAACAATTTAGAGCATATCCACTATCTAAACGCTAAGTAAATAGCAGAATATAGTTTACCCCGTTAGAAGCTCTGATTCTAACGGGACTCACCTACTGAAACTTCCAAAATTCTGCTCAAATTAAGTCTTTTTCGTCAACATACTTCAGGTAGCTTGCTCAAAATACTCAATTATCGCGGACTAATTTTGAATTTTCCAGTTAGGTATTAGATAGTGGATAAGCTCTTAGAAAATACTAACCGAAATAGGTTCGAAGTCAATATTTAGAGACAATATAAATCACATTGGTACCGAACCATTTCTTAAATTTCTTTTGTCCAAACCATTTTTTATTTATGGCTATTTTCTTTAGCCACCCCAATCTCCCTTTATATACCCCATCATCAACTATGTAATCAATTTCTATCAGGTTAAAATATTTCAATATAGTTTTTTTAATTAGTGCTGGCGTAAATATTGAAATGTGATTATTTGTTTCTGTAAATCTATCGATATCACCTTTGAATAGGAACTTCTTCCTAATATTTAGCGAAGTTATATTAGGCATTGAAAATATCCAGACCCCTTGAGGTTTTATTGTTCTATCTACTTCCCTTATTAAGCTATGAGGGTTTTCTAAATGAGGTAAGACGCACCAGGATGTTGCGAGGTCAAAAAAATTATCTCCGTAAGGTATTTTTTCAAGATTTAGATCAGCTAACTGAAAATCCAAATATGTGTCACCTTCTTTTATTTCGAGAGGTCTGTAATCATCAATATCGATTCCATAAATTTTTAAGAAACCTGAATCTTTAAGTCTAAAGCCAAACTGCCCATTACCGGCGCCGATATCCAGTATTTTCAGCGACTGCTTTCCAAGTTTTTTAGACTTTAAAATTTTTTCTATTATACAAATACCCGCCATTGAAGAAGCATCTCCCTTGTAAGATTTAAACCTTTCATTTAGATATCCACTTCTGCTTCGTATCTCTTCAGGAGTTAGGTATTCTATTACTTTTTCTCGAGGCATAAATATTCTAAAATTAATTTAGCTATTCTCTCAGAAGAACCACCATCGATGTATTTTAATTGCCTATTTCTGATTTTTTCTCTGAATTCTTTGTCTATACTATGGTCATTTAAATAGGTAGCAATTTGTGACTCAAATTTGTCTCTTGTTTTTGCCAAATAAACCCCCTTCGTATTTATTATATCAACTAAATGATCGTACTTGTAGCAAATGATCCTCTCCATCTCAGGCCGAGGAGGATCATAAAAATCAACCATTATTACCGGCTTGTCATGCAAAACTGCATCTAAAGCAATACTTGACGGCCCACAAATCACGATATCGCTGTAAAATATTTCCCAAAAAAGTCGGTTATCATCTTCCTCCCTAATTTCTCTACCTCCGACCCCCTGATCTTCGAACGATTGTCCTGGGTAATCAAAATAAGTATTCTTAGTTCTTATCTTATCTATTGCCAATTCCACAGAATCCATAGGGGGGAACCTTACTATTAAATTACAATCTATATCCAATAAAATTTTAATTACAGAAGAATCAATATCATTGCTTAAAATATATCTGTCTCCGACAGGGGCATACATTATAGTAGGATTACTCTTATCTAATCCATTTTGCTTAAAGAATTCATCTTTTGTAATAGCGGGAGGTTTTCGATATTTGTCATAATGTGGGATCCCAACAACAGAAATGATATTTTCTGATAAATCATGGATCTTTATGGCGTATTCCTTTAAGACTTCACTCCCGACAAGCAACTTGTCGGGAGCAATCCTAACCAATCCATGTACAGTTAAGTTATCCCAAGATCTCAACATAGAGTAGACTGTTATACCTGACTTCTTTGCCGTTTTTATTAAAGCGACGTCATTTTCATTTTGAACATCTGTGGAAAATACAAGATCAGGACTTTCTCTACTTAAAATCAAAGGGAAATCACCCATAGGTGAAAAGTAAAAATCCATTGTCCTAAATATCGATCTTATAATCTTAAAACCTCCTAAAAATCGCAAAAATCTCCTAACCTGATGTGAACAAAACCTATGATCTCTGTAAAACTTGTAGTCACTTTGAACAAGATTGGTTTCCGTGGGCAATAGGTATCTTGCAACCCTTTTAAATAGTAATCCAACTAATTTCCTGGAAGGAAGATTTAATCTTACAGATGTTACAGAAACCTTTTCGCTGCCAAAATTCTTATTAAAAAAATCCTCTTTACCAGCAGGAACAAGTAATACTATTGAACTTATACAAGAATCTTCTATTAACATTTTTATAATTTCAGTCTGTAAAATATTTCTTGAAATTATTGGATGGAAACTTGTTATTAATATTTTTTTACTCATTTTAAATCACGTAATAAATCTCTCACTTGTAATGTTTATTTTTTTATTTACTATCTCCATCAATGGATACTTTCCACCAGGAGCGTCGTTTGTATCAATCCTCGCCAAACTATAAGGATTCTTTAAATCTCTATTAATTCTTCTATCAACAGTAAAACCCGCAACTACCCCCATTTCAGAGAGCTCTTTCGCAGATTCTTGTATTAAATCGTCTTTAATATGACCGTAAGGATAGGATAAAGTAATATTTTTATAATCTATTCCTATTTTTCTCATCATCTCCTTCCACTCGACAATATCCTTTAGAAAGTTAATCTTATCAAAATTTAGCCAAGATTTGTGGTTAAAGCCATGACATCCAAGCATACCCCTTGAGTGTAGGTAAATTAATTCATTTTTACTCATATAGAATTTTCTGCTAAATTCTCTCTCATCAGGAACCAATCGTCTAAAAATATTGCTAATAATCTTCTTTTCTATATCACCAGGAAGTACGTTTCTGGATAAAATGAATTTTAATCTGGCAACATTAATATCGTCATAAAAATAAAGTTTTTTCAAAATAGTGTCTGAAGGCGATATTGAATCAGCGTCTAAGTAAGATCCTGTGCATTTTTTATACTCTTCAGTTATCAAATTCATAAATACATTTGTTTCTATGTGAGACCGACACCAGTGAATTTTGTGTATATGCAAAACACACTCATCCTTATAAGGCTCTCCATTCACAAAAAATACCGCAGGTATTTGAAGCTCATCCAGGACAGGCAGTGCCAAATCATATTGACATGCTAAGCCGTCATCAAATGTAATTAAACATGATTGTTCGGGAAAAGGTTTACCGCCAATTAAACCGTCCATCAAGTCTTTTTGAGAAATAAAACTAAAAGCTTTTTTAAGCTCATTTAGTTGTTTGATAAGCACATCGACAGGTAATTCATATATACCAGAAAAAGGATAAGTTGTATTTCCAATGTAATGATAATTTACCGATAAAAAATTCATATTTGATTTATTATTGGCTTAGTTGAATCTAAATATTTTTTATTAGAAAGGTACTTTTGCAGTAGAAGATTATCTAAATTTATTTTAGCTATAGCTATAGCTTCTTTTGACATATCCGATGACCTAAATAACTTTCCAGAACCTAAATCTTGGTGCAATGGCTTAATAACTCCCTTTTCATATTTCTGTATCGAGGAAATCAAGCATTCAGCTCCTGCCATAATAGCTTTGCAACCTATATAATGAAATGAATCGCCAGAACTCAAATCCGGTCTTTTTTGTGACAATATCTCACCTCCATCTATTTCCTCAGATGCCAGGTGAATTGTCGCTCCGATGCATTCAGGCTCTCCGTAAACAATTGGCCAAAAATTTGTGGCAGTTCCTCTATAATAAGGAGAGAGTCCCAGGTGTAGATTTATCACCTTATCCTTATAAATATTGAGAATTTCAGATTTGATTAACCCAGAACCGAACAAAACAATATAGTCTGGATTATTATCTAAAATCCATTTTACTGTTCTTTTATCATTTACTTCACCAGATTTTATTTTTAAAACATTAGAATTGTCAAAAACCCCCTTAAAAGATCCGAAATATTGATTTTCAACCAAATCTCTTTCTCGGAGATGATTTACAATATCTGTTTGTAGGTTTGATTTTCTAACAGGCTTCTCCTCTGCCACCACCCCTACTAAGTTAAAATTCTTCTGAAGCAGATTAGCCACAAAAGCATGCCTTAGACCATTTGATGTCAAAATAAGACAAGATAGCATTATGATAACTTTAATTTACTAATTTTAGCCATTGTGGATTTCTTGAATATTTTAAATATATCTTTAACAAAATCTCTATCTTCTTTTCCAAATGTAAACAATTTTCGATTTTCAAATCTTATTTGTAGCCCTAATTTTTTTATATAAAAAAATGAAATTATCAGAACTATAAGAGGTGTCACAAATCTTTCCAAAGCTAACCCCCATATTCCTATAGCCGGAAGAAGTATCAAATAAAATGACAGACCTAAAACATTTCTTATCACGGAATGTAGAAAGAGGAATTTCTGCTTACGTAAAGTGATAAGGAAAGATACTACCACTATACTTACCGCCATTATCGGCAAAGCTGAAATTATAAGGAAAAACAAAGGAAGTGACTCTATATATTGAGGAAATATAAATGTAATAACAATCGGAGCCAGTACCATTCCACCAATCATAAAAATGATGGAAAGTAACGCCATATATTTCATTCCGTAAGTAAATATCCTCTGAAATGAATTATTATCCTGCACCCTAAGCGGAATCAATACGTTTAGAGTCTTGAATGGCAACATATCTTTAACTGCACCGACAGCAGAATTTGCAACCGTAAATATAGCGACAGCTTCTGTGCTTATAAAAATTTTGATAAGCCATGGTTTTATACGACTTGTAGTCTTTGACCCAACCTGACTAAACACTTCCCATTTGCCATAACTTTTAAATAACCTAAGTATCGCAAAACCTTTTTCCGTTTTCTCTCCTTTCCAAATGCGATAACTCCTCATAAAGGGCGAGATTAAAAACAGAAGAGATAATGACGATCCGATTATCATTGATAGAAACAATTCTCGAAGACCTATTTCCGAAAAAACAAAGAAATAAAGCAATATGAAGAATTGAAAAGCCTTATATATAGCCGATCTGCTTGCCGCAGCTGCAAAATTCATCCTTAGAGATATCAAAGTCCTCATAGAGGTAAACACGACTTCCGTCAAAAAAAGAAAACTTATCAATCGCACCTCTCTTACAAATTCAACACTATATCTTTCGGCAAATAGGTCAGCCCCGAAAAAAAATCCAGCCCACAATAAAATTCCGGCAACTATTCTCATTACTGCATATTCTTTATAAATCTTTTTCGCTTTACCTTCCTCACCGGCACCAATATGCCGAGATATATCATTGTTTACCACACCCCCTCCGACAGAGAGCAAATCGGTAAATGCACTGTAAACCGAAAGGAGCAACTGAAAGACACCGTATTGATATAAAGTTAAGGAAGTTAAAATCAGAAAAGTATTTGAGAATCCAGCCCCTTTGGATATGATATTCCAAAAAGCATATTGGGATTCACCTCCTATAAAACGTTCCTTAAATGAAAAGGTTTTCATATTTTACTTATTATAAAGTCCGCAATTCTTTCGTTTGATTTACCGTCGATCTTAAAACACATCTTGGATATTAGATTTTTCCTTTGTTCTCTATCTTTTACCGGATCTGATATGTATTCTGATATTTTTCTCTGAAGATTCTCAAAATTCCTTGCAACATACACGCTCCCTGTATCTAATACATGCTTGAAATGTGAAAGTGTTTCCAATCTCTTTATAGATTTATGAAAAGGTCTATTTTCATAACCATCAAAACCAATGGTCACAGTCGGCTTATCAAATATCGATGCCTCTATTGCGGTTGTTGAAAATACAGAGATAATTATATCGGCATAAGCAAACATACTGACATAATTAGCTTTATTGTTTGAAGAATCATTGTCCTGTCGCCAATTAAATACAACATTCTTCATATTTAACAGACGTTTGTATTTTTCCTCCTCCTGTTTACGTTCCCTTAGACCAGCATAAGGGCGTACCATCAAAGTGGCGGGTCCAAAGACTCCATCGTTTATCCATTTTGCCACTTCCTCCAAAATATCAGCTTCATCGAGAGCATAAACACTGCCCGAGAAATGAAGTAAAATCTTATGGTCTAAAGGAATACCAAATTCTTTAAAGTATTCTTCTTTGGGTTTTACCAAATCTAAGTCTGCAAATTTATCAAACTGAGGAAAACCTACAATAGAAACCTGTTTAGGGTCATAGGTATGGTACTCAACCGCCTCCCTACTCATAGGCTCATTCTGAACCAACAAGTGATCTGCATGCATTGGAATATAGTATTTGTTTAAATGGTCCCAATTTGCAGCCATACCCATACTCTTTACACCCATTCGCTTTGCCTCAGAGATAAGTTCTAAGGCAGGATTAAAGGCAATATTAGAGACAAAAATAGCATCGGGTGAATGCTTTTCAAATAATTCTCGGTATGGTCTTTCATTGAAGATTCTTTGGTAAAGCCAGGGTACAGCTTTTACTTTTATCCATTTAGACCGACCGAAAGTATTGGCTAAAAGAGATTTTAGCCAGGCAAGATGTCTATTACCGCCAGCTGGTGGAGAATCAGCCCTGGCACCAAACGTTGCAAGCATTTTTGTCGTGCCAGTAAAAATAAGGTACGAATAAAAGAATACAAAAACTTTCTGAAAATAAGTGGAGGGAAAGGTTTTTTTTATTTCTTCAAAAATAACATTCTCTTGTAAATGAGGTGCTGCCATTTTTTTATATTCTTCGAGCGAAGGGATCAACAGGATAATTCTGACATTTTTATCCTTCAATTTAGATACTAACCCGCCCTCTGATAAAAGATGAGGTGCTGCAGCAACGGAAAATAGCTCTACAAACAGGGTTTTCATGCGGTTAATTTAACACAGATTCAGCCTTTAGTAAAAATTGGCAAATGCTTATTTTTTATTTATTATGTGTAAATGAAAATCGCTATGATATTTAGAAGGCTTAATGTTAAAGGAGGGACTCAGAGACAAGGTTTAATGCTCGCTAATGAACTTAAGAAAAGAGGACACGAGGTAATTATCTATACTTTATCTTTGAATATGGAATCTTGTTATCCAGAACTGCTCAAAGGATTCAAAATTGTAGAGCTTCCTAACGAAGAAAGAGGTGCTTCGTACTATCCTGGGCTTCGTGGCAATATACTGACCGTAAAAAAAGAAAACAGCCTTTCAAGACAGCTTGCGGAATTGATGGATAGCGACTTTGACATTTTAAATCCTCACGACCAAGTAAGTTACAAAGTGGCATACTATTATAAAAAGCTGAAAAAAGAGATTCCTTCTGTTTGGAATATGAACGATCTTCCTCTGAGAAAGTATGGTTATGATCGAGCCCGTTCCTCAGATGATAGAGTAAAGCGTCCTTTTTATAAAATAATAGCTTATAGGATATTTGACTGGTATGAAAAATTTTTCTTTATAAGATATCAGGATGCGATAATTGTAGTGGACTTTTTTAACCGAGAGCTTGTAAGAAAGTATTTAGGCTTAAAGGCGTTTACAGTAAGAAGTGGTCCTGATTTTGAACATTTCTCATATGAAGAGAAGTACGCTCCTGATAAAGAACTTAAGCTACTTACAAGTGGAATATTAATGCCTCACAGAAGATATCAAGATGCAATAAATGCACTTCCTCACCTAATAAAAGCAGGGTTTAATCCTCACTTAACGATTATAGGCGATACAGAAAACGACATAAAGTATTACAAATTTTTAAAAGAACTTGTTGAATCTCAAGCGCTTGATAAATCTGTTACTTTTGCAGGTAAAGTTTCTGAACAGGAACTAATCTCTGCTTATCATACGAATAACATATATATTTTTCAGCATCATATGCAAAGTGACGGTTTGTCTCCTTTTGAAGCAGCTGCTTGCGGAATGCCTCTCGTTATATCAAAAACGGCAGGTTGTCATGAGGTAATGACAGATGGTAAAGATGCCCTACTGATAGAACCTAAGAATCCTGATGATATTGCAGAAAAAGTACTAACATTGTCCCGCAACCCTGAGCTTTTTAAGAAAATGGCGAAAAATGCAAATAACTTTGTAAGAAGCAACTTCGGATGGCCAAAGTACACTGATGGTGTTTTGTCAGTAATGGAAAAAACTAAACAAGGAACTCAAATTAAATTTTAATAGAATTTAAATACTGCCTAAGAGATTCCCGCCAGTACTGACTCTGCAATTTAGTGTTTTTCAATACATTAGAAGGAGCTCTGGGTGTTTTGAAAATATCTTTTCGATAAACCTCTTTTATTTTTGCCTTTGCACTTTCGTTTAAAAACCTTTGTATTTCCTCAACGACGTCTTTAGGTGTCGCTTCCCCACTTTTTACCTCGTCCACAATGTGATAAATCCCATTTTCACGACTGTCATCTAAAAGACTTATAACACTACTCGCAAAAAATTCAGCTGAGGTAGGAGACCTCCACTGATCAGAAGCGATTATGACCTCCTCCTCCCGTTGAAGATCTTCGTACATAAAATCAACAAAACTTCGCCTACCTTTACCGTACAGCCATCCAGCTCTCGCTATGTAAGATCCGCCTATTAAAGAAGGATTATTCTCTGCGAATTTTTCCAAGATTTTTTCTGCATCGTATTTAGATTTTTGATAGTTGGTAACCGGACGAGGTTCATCTTCCTCAGAATAACCTTCGATTTCATATTCACCCTCCTTTAATCGTCCGAAAACTTCTGATGAACTTACCTGGATGAATTTTACGTTCTTAAGACCCGTACTCTTTATTGCCTCAAGAATATTTTTTACACCATCACGATTTACACCGAAACAAAAACCTTTCTCTTCTTCGCATTTATCTATATTTATTATAGCAGCAGCATTTATTACAGCATCCGGCTGATACTTTTTTAGTATTGATTCTATTTGAGAAATATTTGTGACATCCATCTCTCTATGAGACGGTTTTATAAATTCATGATCAAAACGATTAGAATCGAATTCGTACCCAAGCATCCCCGAACCACCCGTTATAAGTATTTTCATCTGTAAAATATAGCATTTATTCCGCTTGCCTTAAATCATTGACTTTTTTATATCAATGTGTTATTAATTTGTAAGACTAAAAACCTTTGAAAAGGAGGCAAATTGAAAACTGAAAAGAAATCGATAATTATCGTAACTACAACATTATACAAATCCATAAAGGAGACTCGGTTCAAGATCGCCTGCAGGACAATTCAAAATGCAGTAAAGGCAGGCTATCCAATAGTAATCGTGGACGGATCTCCCGATGAGGAAATCCAGACCAAGTTTAAAGATCTCGGAGCAATCGTTTTCCCTGAGCTCCACCGAGGTATGGGACCCTCTCGCAGACAAGCTTTTTTTCACGCATGGGAAATTGCATGTAAAAAAGACATCGGAGCGATTCTTTGGATCGAAGCTGAAAAGGACGACATCATAAGATCCGTTCCAAAAATTATAGAGCCAATTACTTGTGCGGAATGTGCCATAGTAATCCCTGCCCGAACACCTGAAAGCTGGAAAACCTGGCCGGAATTCCAACAAGTAACGGAGAAAGAGGCCAACAAAATCTATAACAATCAAAATTTTTGGTCTGATGACAAAATTGATGTAATGTTTGGTCCGATAGCTTTTTGCAAAGAACTGGCACAACACTTCATCTGCATTAACCCGGAAAGCATAGGGCTTCCAGATACCTATATTCAGCATTTTGCTCCGATTTTTGCATCACGAGTAAACTTTAATGATGCGGTACGAATTGAAATCGATATTTCGTACCCTCCCGAGCAAAAAGATGAAGAAGAGGGGGTCTTGAATAATCTCATGAAAACCAAAAGAAGGAACCAACTCCATACTCTCAAAATCGCATATGAGAGGTTGGCAGAATTGTGTTAGATTACTAACCTTTTCCACATAAACTAACGCAAAACAGGTCTTTTTTACCGTCTGCGACACGCTTCGCGCAAAATATCTCTCACCGTAGTCACAGCTACGACAGAAGAGTTTTGCACTCCAGCGCGTCGCATACGAAAAAAAATCCTCACTTTTGCTTGGTTAGCTTATATGGAAAATTCAGTAAATTCACCACCGGCAGATGTCTATCTGCCGGTTTTTTGTTCTCAATTCAAATCACTACCGAGCATTTTTCTCAAAATCAAGATATCCTCTTCTGTTAAATCAGGATTGTTCCCAAAATAAAAAGCATTTTTGTGCAGATAGTCAGCGTTCGGACAAGAATGGCTCTCTGAAACAAACTTCTTGTAAAAAGGCTGTTTGGTTATATCACCCGCAATGATCGGTCGGATTTCGACACCATCCTCTTGAAATCTTTTTTTATATTTTAAGAACATTTGAGGATTAGACGCAATAACAGGAACAGCGAAATTAGAAACTACATCCATATGTTCATACCTAATCGGTAAAAGCTCATGGTTTCGGGAAATGACCTGATAGATATCCAAAAAATTCTTTTCTCTTTTGGAGATTATTTCGTCTAAATACTCAAGCTGAATATTGCCGATAAATCCATGAATATCGGTCGGACGAAAATTATAAGCTAAGGTGTAAAAATTATATAGTGCAAAAAATTCATCTGCTCCATTATCCTCTCTAAGCCGATTCCTCTTCTCATGAGGAACGTTTCTATCCCATCCGTGAGCACGAACCATTAGAAGCTCGTGATGTAATTCTTCGTCATCTGTAGTTATCATCCCCCCTTCTATGGTAGACATATGATGGCCTACAAAGAAAGAAAAAGTTGAAGCCAAACCAAAATTACCAAGAAGTCGCCCATTGATTTTTGATCCCAGTGACTCACAATTGTCTTCAAAGAAAAGAATATTATTTTCCTTACAAATACTCTCAATAGAAACAATATCATCCCCAAAACCCAATACATTGGTCAAAAAAAGAGAGTCGATTTCATTTATTTTTTCCTTTAAAGTTCTCGGAGAGACATTTAAGGTATCCCTTTCGCAATCTATTGCAACAGGAATCATACCTAACTGAATGACTGGCATTATATTTGTCGCCCAAGTCAGAGCTGAAACACCCACCCTATCCCCTCTATTTAACTTACCAAGATTCATAAGCGCCTGAAGAAGCACGAGGTTCGCAGTACTACCGCTATTTACAAATACCGCATACTTTCTACACTGTTTCTCGGCAAAATTTTTTTCAAAGGAAGCTGAATGTTCTCCCATAGAAAGAATATCTGTTTTTAGGATGAAATCGGCAAGACGTTTTTTTGTGTCTGCTTCATTATAAAATGACGATTTTACAAGTCTAATCTTCATTATTGTTATGAAATTTTTACACCGAGCTTTTTACAATCCGCTTCAAGCATTATTCTGGCAAGATCCTTAAAAGAAGTCTTTGGCAACCAACCAAGCTTTTCTTTTACTTTTCCAGAGTCGCCGATCAACAAATCAACTTCTGTTGGTCTTTTATATCTATCATCTATCTCTACATACTTTTTCCAATCATCTATACCTGCCATTTTAAAAACCTCCTCAAGGAATTCCTTTACTGTATGGGTTTCTCCTGTAGCTATAACATAATCATCCGGCTCATTTTGTTGAAGCATAAGCCACATTGCCTCTACGTATTCGGGAGCGTACCCCCAATCTCTTTTTGCTTCAAGATTACCGAGATAAATCTTATCTCTTTTGCCTGCCAGTATTTCGGCTACGCTTATTGTTATTTTACGTGTCACGAAGTTTTCTCCTCTTCTGGGAGATTCGTGATTGAATAATATTCCATTGGAAGCGTGAATACCATACGCTTCCCTATAATTGACTGTAGTCCAATACGAAAAAACCTTCGCAACCCCATAAGGACTTCGAGGATAAAATGGAGTGCTTTCATTTTGAGGCACTTCTGTCACTTTTCCAAACATCTCAGATGAAGAGGCCTGATAAAATTTTGTTTTTACACGAGTTTCCCTAATAGCCTCCAATAAACGCAAAGTACCCAAACCTGTAACATCTGCAGTATAAAGAGGGACATCGAAGCTGATCCTAACATGACTTTGAGCTCCCAAATTGTAAATTTCATCAGGGTTTATTCTCTCTATAAGACGAGCTAAATTGCTTGAATCCGCCAAATCGCCGTAATGAAGAAATAGATTAGCTTTCTGTTGCTCCTGTGGATTTATAAAACCTATACGATCAGTATGGAAGCTTGAGGAACGTCTCAATAAACCATGGACCTCATAACCTTTTGAAAGCAACAGCTCTGCTAAATAGGAACCATCTTGTCCTGTAATTCCAGTTATTAGCGCTTTTTTAGATTTATCCATAATAGAAGACTATACGTGATTTATATGCTTTTTTCAATGCTACGTTCCAGCTAATAATAAATGATACCCAACTTCTACTGGATATCTAGTAATTAAGGTACCGTATTTCCATATGAAAATGGAAACAAAAAAGGA
>PCWC01000028.1 GCA_002787175.1 Parcubacteria group bacterium CG11_big_fil_rev_8_21_14_0_20_39_22
CAGACCCCTTTCTGCGGGCGGGAAATTCAGTCTCGGTTTTGCCAAATCCAAATCCCCAGAAAAATAGTTTTGGCAAAACCGAGTCCGCATTGAAGTCCCACGCACTGCCCGAATACTTGGAGGGCAGAACCCCGAAAGAAAAACACCCTTTCCTTTTTCAAAAGAAATTTCATCCCCGCCAAATCAGAAATGCAAGGAGTGTTTTTTCTTTCGGGGTTGCTGGCGTACTCGCCAGTGCGTGGGGCTTTCGTGGAGCGTACGCTTTAGTTTCGCTTCACCACGCACGCAGAGCGTGCGACATCATTTGTTTTGGAAGTAGGTGCGAGTTTGGTACAATAGAGACACAAACGAGCAAAGCGAGTATTGTTGACGGGGAAGAAAAGCAAACAATTTTGCTTTTCGTGAGGACTTGAATTATTGCTTAGGTAAACCACAATCCTTGTGGGGAGATATTTATTCAACAAAAAACACCGTCTGCACGCGGTGTTTTTTGTCTGACCTTACGAATTAATTATTAGTTGATTCGAAAAGAGTCGGGGGTAGTCCAACTTACATTCTTTGATGAATCAAATACTGCGACTAAATAGTAGTATGTTGTATCTGATGCAAGATTGTTTATGTTTACTGTATGAGTAACACGAGCTAATCCATCGTGTTGAGCCAATGTACCGCTCACTACCGGTTCTCCTGAGGATCTTCCTGTTGCGTCAAATGTGTTACTTATTCTGATTGGAGATGTGCTGTAGTAGACTTTTCCCATAGACGCTTCGCTTGCCGTCCAGGTGATGGATGCTCCATTGTTGTCGGTATTCACATTCACACTTTTGATTGTAGGAGCGTAAACATCTCCACTATTGGTATTAGTATTCCCGCCACCTGCAAGCTTTGCGTTAATGGAAGCTTGTGTCATTGGTCCGACACGGCCATATCCAGTTGTTGCCGGCGTGCCTTGAGAAACAATCCCTTGTGATGTTTGGAATCTTTCTACTGCTGCTTTGGTGAGCTGACCGTAGTATCCGGTAACCAAACCCTCGGGATAGATGTTCGCATTTGTTGCAAGGTATGTCTGAAGTTCAGTAACTTCCGAGCCGCGATCACCAATGTCCAATTGGGTAGAAATTTCTGCATATGCATTTCTAATTCCGAAGAATGATAGGGCAAGTATCGCCACTATTAACACACTAAAGATAATAATTCCTATGAGTGACTTATTTTTTTGTAGGTCTGTTTTTGTGTTCATATATTTTTTTAAACTAACTGTTTTAACAGGTCTTAGAGATTATTTAGGTGCTTACACAATCGACCTTTTATGTATAATCTCTACATATAATGACGATTTTTGAACCTATGCTATTACAGTGTTTTACTGCTATGATCGAGGTTTCTCTTTAAGTTCGCTTAACTCTTTTTCTAACTTCTGTATATAAACTTCCACTTTCTCTAAGCGTTCTCCAGTTTTAGTTTCGAACTGCTTTGTGTGGTTGGCAAGCATTTCGGCAACGTCCATCAGTTCTGTAACATCTTCCATAGCAAGGAGTATTATTGGGGGGAAATCGGTATCTTCTTTAACATGGATCTGGCGTGCGTTTAAAATCATTACTTTGTGTCCGATGGAAGGGAATTCGTGAGTAACTTCGAATCCTTTGAAAAAAGTATTTTTAGGTAAGATATCTTCAAGCAATTTTCTCAGAGCGGGAATATCCCACTGACCATTTCCAAGTTCGTAGACAATTTTTTGCTCAGTGTTTTTTGCTTCAACTTGAAACACTCTATAAAATGACTCGTTGGCCGCCATAACTCTAAAATCTTTATCTAAGATCAAAACCGGCTCCCGTACAACATCTACAACAGTCTTGATATATGTCCAACTCTTCTCCCAAAAATGATCAACGAAGTCGGATCCAATCGCTGAGCGTATCTGCTTCTTGTGCACTTGTTTTTTTGTAGTTTTTTCAATTTTTTTCATATTAGCAAATGACGTTAAAGAAGTCGTATTGTTACAATATCTCGCTATAAGACCTGTGAGGTGATATGCTTAAATTTCAGATACTTTCTATTGTATTGGGTATTGGTGTAATGACTGTGTAATAAGGAAAGTTTGAGTAAGATCCTAATATCCCTCTAAATGGGTACCTCACAAGTATTGTCGAGATTCTGTAATAGTTGTGTAATAGAATGGCATTGTACTCGGCTTAACCTATATATGATGACCCCGAAGCAAAAAACAGACAGAGATGTAATATTGACCGTAGCACACCGCAATTATGAGAGGGGAATGAATTCCTACGCTTCCTTTAAGGTAAGTAATAATGCTACTGGCCAGGATTTGGTCCAAGGGACATTTATTAAGACTTGGGCGTATCTCGTCAAAGGTGGGAAAATCAATTTGATGAAGCCGTTCTTATACAGCGTCTTGAATCACCTGATTATTGATGAATACTGCAAGCGTAAAACATCATCACTCGATGTCCTTCTTGAAAAAGGATTTGAACCAAGTTTCGACAATTCTGAAAGAGCTTCTAATATATTTGACAGCAAAGCGGCATTAGCTCTAATTAAGCATCTTCCGAGAAAGTATGAGAAGGTGATGCTAATGAGATACGTACAAGATCTCTCACTTAAAGAAATAGCCCTTATTACCGGGCAATCAAAAAATTCTGTTGCTGTGCAATTGCATAGAGGTCTTGCAAAACTTAAAACATTATACAATAACCAATAAACAAATATGCTTTGGACAATAATTATAATTCTTTTCGTTCTCTGGCTTCTTGGTTTTAGTTTTGGGGTAGGAGGCAATCTTATCCACACACTGCTTGTTATCGCTCTCATTGTGTTTATAATCCGATTGGTTTCTTAACCAAAGTAAACTACCTCCCTATAACGGAATGATCTAAGATAAATTCCCCGACCGTACTAAGAAGTACCATAGGCGGGGAATTTTTCGATCTCTGACGAAAGCTCTATGCGACTTTGAGTTACGAAACTACCTCCTACTGCGAAATCCCGAATCGAAGCTACGCCTTGTTCAAAATTTTTCACCAATACCTATGGCATTAAGTTCAAAATTTTGAACTACGGCTCGCTTTACGCTCGGAATTTCTCGCTACGAAGTTAGTTTCGTAACTCAAAGTATGAGAGCCTTCTCTGTATCCGGTCAAGTTTGACGAAGTGAAATTGTGGGTCAGGAGGGAATCGAACCCTCATCCGCGAAGTGCGGACAACATTTTAAGTGTTGCGCGTATACCGGTTCCGCCACTGACCCATTTTCTGATTTTCAAGTATAATTTTTATTCATATTTCTTCCTCTGTGTGTAGGTTGTAAACTATGACAATTGGGGCAAAGTGTCATCATCGAAAATCGTGAAAGCACGATTTTCTTGAGGCCACGGCGGGAACGCGAGTACGCTTATCGGTCGTTACACGACCAGTATGCCTTTTGGCTTCTTTGTTCGTATTCGAGAGACTCAGTACTCCAAAGAAGACTCAAAAGCCTTTCGATTCCCGACGAAAGCAAAGCAGTTTGCTTTCTCCGTGTCCTCATCGAAAATCGTGAAAGCACGATTTTCTTGAGGCCACGGCGGGAATCGAACCCGCGTGTGTCGGTTTTGCAGACCGAAGCGTTACCACTTCGCCACGTGGCCAAATATTCAGTTAAAATACTACCATGAAACGAGACCGAAGCGTGGATCCTGTCCGCCTTTGGCGGGACTTCACTACTTGGCCTTTGCCGACATATTATCAAAAAAAGGACTATTTGTCGTCCTCTTCTTGTTTGTCTATCGAACTTAGTTCGTCGATTTTTTGACGATTTCTTTCCCCGTGATCGAGCATTATATCTATAAAAGGTATCGTCCGAAGCTTGGTGTGCTTTTTGAGGTGATCCCGTAGGTCTCGCCGTTTTCGTCTTAGAAAGTCCAGAGCGGCCTCCTCAGCGTGATCTGGGATTACAGTAAACAATACGAGAGCTCTCGTACCTCTGTCTTTTAGTACGATATCAGTTACAGTAATGAGAGATGTTCGGTTAGATTCACGAGACAGAAAATTAGCTGCCTCGTGTCTTATGATTTCTTTTACTTTTTCGTCTTTTAGTGACATCTATTTTACTGTTATTGTGAATGGGATGATATGATCTCCTGCTGCTAAAACAACTCGTGACTCGACCATAGCTCCAAATTCATTTCCCGAACTCACTTCTTTTGCTTTAACTTTTTGTTGCTGGAGTTCTTTTACTGTGCCTTTGCCGATCTCGTTCTCTCTACGAACTATCTTTACTGTATCGCCAATCGATAGGGAACCATCATTTACCTTACCGCCGATTATCTGCCGATCTTTTACGACGCTAAAAATCCTCATTATCTTTGCGGTACCTTTTGGAGTTTCAACTTTTTCGGTCGGGGTTCTCTGGTTAATCATTTCGCTTAACCACTCGGTAAGTTTATATATTATGTCAAATGTTGAAGTTTCGATCTTTAACCGATCTATCATCGCAGCGGCTCGTGAATCAATCTTTACGTTGAATCCAGCGATAACACTATCCGAACTCCCAGAAGCGGCTTTGACATCACTTTCGTTTATGTCGCCGACTCCTTTGTGTATTATGTTAAAAACTACTTTTTCAGTCTCGATTTTTTTAAGCTCGTGCTCGAGGGCTTCAGCCGAACCCCAGACATCGACTTTAATGACCAGGGGTATAACTACTCTGTTTGCTCCGCTTCTGATTTGATGGACATCCTTTTCATTTTCGGAAGAGTCATCACTTGCCGAAGCGGATATCGCTGCTTCGGCGTCTTTTTTATTGTCGTACCCCTTAAATGGTAATCCCGCTGCAGGTATTTCACTCCAGCCAATAATTCTAACTGGAGTTGAGAAAGTTGCTTCTGTGATACCTTCTCCTTTGTGATTTTCCATAATTCTAACCGGTGATATTGTTTTGCCTGCGACCACAATATCTTTTATGGTCAATGTTCCTTTGGTTATTATAAGGGTAGCAACGATACCTTTCTTCTTATCAAGGTGAGATTCTATTATAAAACCTTCAGCGGGAGCATTAGAGTCTTCCTTCTGATCGTTTAAATCTGAGAGTAGAGTTATCACTTCAAGAAGTTCGGTAATTCCTTCGCCAGTTTTTGAAGAGATAGCGACATTTGGGATCTCTCCGCCCCAACCTTCAAGATAAATTTCATTTTCAAGAAGTGATTGCTTTACTTTTTCTACGTTCGCCTCCGGCTTGTCGATTTTTGTTATCGCTACTATATAAGGCAGGCTCTCTTCTTTTATGTAACGCAATGCCTCTATTGTCTGTGGCTTTACACCTTCTTCCGCCGATACCACGAGTATTGCCACGTCAGCAAGGTTGGCTCCTCTTGATCGAATTGCACCAAAAGCCTCATGTCCGGGAGTATCTATAAAGGTTATTTTACGCTCTTTACCTTCGTCGTCTTCGTGACTCACTTCATAAGCTCCGACGTGTTGGGTAATGCCTCCCGCTTCGGCATCTGTTATATTGGTTTTACGAATATACTCAAGCAGGGTCGATTTGCCGTGGTCTATATGTCCCATCACAACAACAATGGGAGGTCTCGGTATTAATTTTTGGTTTGAAGTATTGGTGGGCATAATAGTAGTAAATAAGCTTATAAAAAATCGGATGGTTTTTTGGTACGCATCCGAATCCACAAAAAGATTTTACTTTCACGATTTTAATCGCGATAAATTTAATACAAAAGGACACCTATCTTTCCATACTTTGAGTTACAAAACTAACTTCGTAGCGAGAAATTCCGAGCGGAAAGCGAGCCGTAGTTCAAAATTTTGAGCTTAATGCCGTAGATACGCTTACAAATAGCGCATACGAATAGTATTGGTGAAAAATTTTGAACAAGGCGTAGCTTCGATTCGGGATTTCGCAGTAGGAGGTAGTTTCGTAACTCAAAGTTACATACATTCCTTTGCTTTCTTTAGGGATTCTTTTTCTTCTTTTGATAATTCGTATTCCGACTTCCATTTTGACAATGGTTTTGAAAATACACTGACTCTGTCTCGACTATAAATACTTGAAAATACCACTCCGTCACCATTCTCATTGGCAAATGTTACCGCAAAGCTTTGGTTACCGCCTTCACCGGTTCCTTTAAAGGCGTTAAATCTAACTACCCCTATACCTTGTGGGCTTTGCCTCAATCTCTTCTCAACCGAAGTGAGATACTCTTCCATCTCTTTTTCAAATTTTTGGGATTGTGAAAGACCCTCATCGATTGACCTTATGGTATCTTCAAGAGTTCGGGCATCCTTACCCTTAAGAAATCGGTTAAGCTTGACCTCGACCCTTACGATCCATATTACAACAACCAGTAAAAGGGCGAGAGGGGCGTATATAATAAGATTCTCGTCGAGATTCATTAGAAAAATACTACCTTAAAAAAGAGTGGTTAGCAAGGGAAAATAGCTAAATAGCTGTCAGGTGTTAGCTTCTAGCTGTTAGGGTAAATCATGAAGCATGTAGCGTATAACATGTAACACGATAAGAGGAGGAGAGGGAATTCACCTAACTTCTAATTCCCTCGCCTCCGCCGAAGTGGCTTCGGCGGGCAAGTAATTTGCTAATAAAATGCCAAAAGTTTTTGGCTTGGGAATTAAGTAATGTTCTATGCCTTATGTTAAATGCTTCATGTTACATGATTTATGCTATATTATTCAAATTACGTTCCAGCTAATAATAAATGATACCCAACTTCTACTGGATATCTAGTAATTAAGGTACCGTATTTCCATATGAAAATGGAAACAAAAAA
>PCWC01000053.1 GCA_002787175.1 Parcubacteria group bacterium CG11_big_fil_rev_8_21_14_0_20_39_22
AACGTGATAACAGATCGCGAGCCCTTGAATTCGGAATACCTTTCAGGTTGCCTCGTGAGGCACTTATTTAACTGTTGGATTTATTTTATCACTTTTTACTATTGCATCATAGGTACCTTGTGTAAAAAGACCGGATGACCCGAATAAGCATAGTATTCACGTTGTACTATGCTTATTTCCCCTTTTTTGCATAGTACAGTGATTAAACTATGCAACTTGGACGAAATGTCGGTTTTTGAACTGGATGTTAGGTTAAAGCTCACTTCCAGTTCGCGTTTCCGTAATGATACAAAAGTGTCATATTACGGAAACGCCAAAGGAGAGCAAAACCTATTTAGTAAATACGGCCTGGAAGCCTTTATTTTAGGGCTAATATGCTTCTCCTGATCCTCTATATCACTACACTGATATAGTACTGTTTTATTCCGTTTACATATTGAAAACGTGAAAATATAAGAAAAAAGAGAGGTTTTCACGATTACAGTTGACAAAAGCGTGAAAAAGACTATACTTACTCCATATGGCTAAAACATCTGTAGCATTTAATAAAATCAACCTACTTCGGGAAAGATACTACAAAGCATCAATAGGAAAAGATGCGCTTATTAAGCTTATAAGCGAAGCGGAAGTCGCCGATCAAGTATATAACTCGAACGCTATCGAGAACAGCACGCTTTCTCTTGAAGAGACAGAAAAGATACTTCTCCAAATCGATCTTGATCGGTATATCTCTGAACGAGAAATATTCGAAGCAAAAAATCTTGCCCGAGTTGTATCGTACATCGACAAAAGAGCTAAAGAACAAGAGATCGGCTTTGATGTCATCTTGTCACTCCACAAGATGCTTATGTCGAATATCCGCGATGAAATTGCCGGAAGATTTCGCAAAGATGACGAGTATGTTCGTGTCGGAAGTCATATTGCTCCCGCTCCAAAAGAAATAAACGGAAGTCTTGAAAAAATGCTTTCGGAATACAACGCTACGAGCCATGAAAATATCATCAAACGTATCGCCCGACTTCATCTTGCCTTTGAGTATCTCCACCCATTTAATGATGGCAATGGTCGCATTGGACGGGTCATCAATAACTACCTGCTCATACGAGAAGGTTTCGTGCCGATAAATATTAAGTTCATCGACAGGAAGAAATACTACGATGCCTTCAATGAATTTGATGAAAAAGGTGCAACCGGAATCATGGAGGGGATCGTTGGTAAGGCACTTACCAATAGCTACCACAAACGCTTGGCTTATTTAGAGGGTAAGAAGATTGTTATGCTTTCTGATTATGCAAAAAATAATAAGCTCTCCCATTCAAACCTTATAAATAAGGCGACTCGTCAAACCATCGAGGCCTTTTTAGAAAAAGGTGTCTGGAAGATTGGAGAGGAGTCTTTGAATGGCCCCGAGGAACAAAAATAATATATGGCATCACTAAACTGGATTGGAAAAGAAGCTGTAGTAAACCACGATAAGGAGGTACCTTTTAAGTTGCTGAAAAAGGTTAAGACAGCATCCGTTGGTGACAATTCTCAAAATCTTATAATCCACGGCGATAATCTCGAGGCCTTGAAGGCATTGATGCCTCATTACTACGGCAAAATAAAATGCATTTATATCGATCCACCCTATAACACCGGTAATGAGGGTTGGGTATACAACGATAAAGTTAATTCTCCCAAGATCAAGCAGTGGCTCGGCAAGGTTGTTGGCCGGGAATCAGAGGATTTGACACGGCACGATAAGTGGCTTTGCATGATCTATCCTAGGTTAAAACTATTAAGGGACTTACTGACAGAGGATGGTTCTATCTTTGTTTCAATCGATGATAACGAGCACTGTAATCTACGGCTCGCCATGGACGATATCTTTGGGGAGATAAATTTCGTAACGACCATAATTTGGCAGAAGAAATATACACAAAGTAATGATGCAAAGTATTTTTCAAATACGCACGATTTTATAATTTGTTATGCAAAAAATAAAGAAAACAAGAATTTTAAGATAAATCTACTGGCAAGAACCGAGGAGCAAGATGCACGTTATAAAAATCCTGATAAAGACCCTCGTGGGGTCTGGATGACTCAACCCCTACACGCAAAGAGCGGTACGGATAAGACCTATGAGTTCACTTTCTCAAACGGTGTGAAGTGGAAACCACCTGCTGGCACGTTCCCTCGATATAGCATCAATACTCTAAAAGAAGCTGATGCAGGAGGTACGATTTGGTTTGGAAAAAATGGGAGTGCTGTTCCTCGCCTTAAGAAATATCTTGCTGAAATGAAGCATGGTGTGATTCCTAAAACAATATGGTTATATGACGAAGTTGGAAGTAATGACGATGCCAAGCGAGCCATAAAACATCTATTCGATGATAATCCTTTTGATTCTCCAAAACCTCCCTCACTGATTAAGCAGATCATTAAACTTTCAAGTAATCCCGACGATACAGTTCTAGATTCCTTTGCTGGCTCCGGCACGACCGGCCATGCGGTTTTGGATTTGAATAAAGAGGATGGTGGTACTCGCAAATTTATCATGGTTGAAATGGAGGATAAAGTTGCAAAAGATATAACTGCCGAGAGAGTCAAAAGAGCAATTAAAAAATATGGTTACAAGGATGGTTTTGAATACTGCGAACTTGATAAGCCTCTTTTTAATGAACACGGCCAGATTGAAGAAACTTGCGACTTTAGACAGTTTGCTACTTACATTTATTTTACCGAGACTCAAACGAATATAGACCCCAAGAAAATTGATGAGAATTTCATCGGTGAACTCGATACGACCGAATATTACCTACTCTACAAAGGCAAGAATAGGAACGACCTTGATAAATCATTTCTCAAAAAGATTAAGGATACCGATAGCAAGAAAGTGATATATGCAGACCGGTGTCTGATTGATGATGATACGCTCGCAAGGCACAATATCGTCTTCAAGCAGATCCCTTATGAAGTAAAAGTCTACTAATACTATGGAACTTAAAAAATACCAAAAAAATACATTAGAAACGCTCGAACAATTCTTGAAGGAATTGCGTAAGGCAGACCTCGAGTATGCTTTTATGGGCATTACTGAAAAGCCCTATCATGCCGAGGCATTTGGTGAGGTTCCTTTTGTCTGCATAAAGATTCCTACCGGTGGTGGAAAAACCCTCGTAGGTTGCCATGCAGTAGAGAAAATTATGGCTGGTGCGCTCCAGCACAAGTTGGACCGAGGGATAGTGCTTTGGTTTACGCCCTCTGAAGCAATCAAAACTCAAACACTCAAGAAATTTAAAGACCGGAAAGACTGGCACCGCAGAGTTTTGGACGAAGCGTTTGATAACAGCGTAAAAGTATTTTCAAACGAAGAAGCATTGAGTATCCGGAAGGAAGATGTAAACGATAATCTCTGCATCGTCATCTCCAGCCTTGAGGCGTTCCGCAAAGAAAAATCTCTCCAGAATAAGTATAAGGTGTATCAAGAAAACGGTACGCTCCTGACACATTTTGAGAACATAGACGAGCCAGATTATCTTGAGCGTGACAGCGAAGGATCGGTAATTAACTCACTTGCAAACGTTGTCCGATTGAGTAATTCGCTTATTGTGATTGATGAGGGTCATAAAACCACAACCAAGCTTTCAATTGATTTCCTGAAAGACTTAAATCCAAGCTTTATTGTTGAATACACCGCGACCCCACGCAGTGAGAGTAATATTCTGGTTGAAATTCATGCTTCAGAACTTAAGGATGAGCAGATGGTGAAAATTCCTATTGTGCTTGAGAGTTCTGCTCAATGGCAGAACTCCGTTACTAGAGGAATTGAGAAAAGAATTGAACTTGAGAAAGACGCTAAGAAAATAAAAGGAGAATATATTCGTCCGATTGCTCTATTACAGGCACAGCCTAAGAGTAAAGACGGTCATAGTGTTACTGTCGAGCATCTAAAGGATTTCCTGCTCGAGCGAAAGATTTCAGCCGATGAAATTGCGATCAAGACTTCCGAGAAAAATGAACTTGAGGGAGTCGATCTCTTTAGTAAGAGTTGCAAAATTCGCTACATCATTACCGTTAATGCTTTGGCAGAAGGATGGGACTGTTCTTTTGCTTATATCCTTGTCTCGGTTGCCAACCTCGGATCAAAAATAGCCGTTGAGCAGATTATCGGACGCATCATTCGTCTGCCTTATGCAAAAAGGAAAGCCAATGAAGACTTCAATAGGAGTTATGTTTTTGCTTCGGCAAGAGACTTTAATGAAGCGGCCGGTCAAATCATTTCCGGACTTGAAAGCAACGGATACAGTAGGTCTGATCTTATCAGTGCCGACAAGAAAGATGCGACTTACGAGCTCGAAGCTAAAAAAGCCGTGTCCGATGTGTTAAAGGTGCCGATGATGGCCCTCGAGGGTGATCAGTTATCTTTTGAGGACTTAATTGGAAATGATTTCGAGCTAGCTAAACAAGATCACAAGTTCGAGTTTCAAATCCATTACGATAATGACGGCAGAGCGATTATTGATATCCAGAAAGACGATGAGTGGATGCGTGGAGCCCAGATGTACTTAAAGTTACGATACTCGGATAAAAACTACACAAAAAGTGAGCTGGTGCAGTGGCTTGATAAAAAGCTACGTTTTCCATTACTCGAAAAGTCAGACAAGGTTAGCTTCCTTGATAAAGCCATTGAGTACCAGCTTAAGACTCGCACGTTGTCGGAACTGTCAGTAAACCGGTACGTACTGGCTGATCGAATGAGTGAGTCCATTAATGGGGTTTTGGAAAAATACGCAAAAGAGAAATTCGATACGCTTTTGCAAAAGAAAAAAATCGGGGCGATGTCGTTTGAGGCTTTCCCAAACACGATCTCTCTCAAGCAAGCTGTACCACAGGAATTCAATAGAAATTATTACGAGAAGATAGATAAGCTCAATGGTGAAGAGCTTGGTTTCGTACAGCGTCTTGATCTGGATACTCTCCCCAACATCAAGTATTGGGTTCGTAGCCGAGAAAAGATTGATCCTTTTTATATTCAAGGATGGAAGCGAGGTAAGTTCTATCCTGACTTTATTGCGGTCACAAAGAAAGGTCAGATTATCGCTCTGGAGTGGAAAGGTGCGGACCGGATAAGTAATGAAGACACAGCCTATAAGATAGAAATTGGAGAAGTCTGGTCGAGGCTCGGCGGAGGAAAACTACACTTTTTCTTGGTGCATACCGGTAATGTTGAGGAGGTGCTGAAGAAGATAAAAGATTTATAAACCTATGAGTCCACTGGAGAACATAAATGCTACACAAATTTCTTCGTGGGTAGGACCTTCTGCAAACATTGTCCAAAATAATTCTCTTGATCAGGGGCATTGTTTATTTCGTTTTTTGAATGAAGGATATTGCAATAGTAACCTCTTTAACTCTACGAGCTATCTTGACTTAGGCGGAGCGCTCGCCGCTTTCGGCCTAATCTTTACTGTTTACCAACTTCGTAATCCTATATGGGATACGGTTTTAAGTATTCGTCCTACTTGGCAACGATATTCTTTTTGGGCATTTGGGATTATAGGCTTACTTCTAGTTTTGGCTCGTGTGTTAATGACTCAAATACCTATAAATTATTTAGGTTATCCGTTTGATGTTCCTCTTGCGTATGAAATTCTTGCTTATATCTTTTTTGCATTGTCACCCCTTTCTTTATGGTTTTTTGCCAAAAGGCAAAGAGGGCTTTTTACTGAAAAAACATCCAGAAGATTTTATGAGGTGCTCGTTTCCGAAGTATCTCGATCCGATGAGAAGTGGACGGACGCCGCCCTCGAAGTACTTTTGCATAACTTTAAAGACATCTGTAAGTCTATAAAAGAAGACAAGGCTGACAGTGATATAAGTCAGAATGCCAGAGCAATAGTAGATGTAGTTTTAAGTGAAGAATCCGTTGTTAAAGTCCTCACGACCAAAAGACTGGACGCTCTCCAGCATATACTTTTTACGATTGAAAAATATGATATCAACCAGATACAATGTAATGTGGGAATTCCAGCTATAGTAAGAAATCTATTTCTTGATGAGGGATCATTTTTCTACAAACATCTTAATCGCGATGGCTTAGCACTTTCCTCTAATATTTATCGTACTATTTTTGAGTCGCCTAAGTTATTGATTAACTTTAGTCTATTTGGGTATCCTACTCTTGGTTACTCAGCAAGAAAAAATAGCCGTATTAGTACAAGTGTCCTCATACAAGCTCTATCAAAAGCAATATCGACCTACATCAAAACAGGACAAGGTTCTGTAAGACATATAAACGAGGGCTTTGAATATCTAAGTAATACTTTTGAGGATGTGTGCAGAAAGATTGCGATCGAAGAAGGTAGGGGTGTAGACATAAAATATGCCATGGAAGAAGAGTGGTGGACGCTCCATGATATCGCTCAATTTTTAGGACACACGTATCCTTTTCTTGATTACCAAGAGCCACTTAATGCAGATATTATTGAAAGAGAGAAGACTGCGTCTGAAGCAAGTTTCCATTCTGGCTCTACTATTAATGCAGGTGTCGCGGCTCTCCTCTACAAAGCTTTTGAAGGTCTGTCCCATCTAAAGAAGAAGGCTCTAGACTAGCTAACACATGCTAAACTAGAGAATATGTTGAAAAGAAAAGCTCGATTAGGAAAAAGTAAAATCAAG
>PCWC01000113.1 GCA_002787175.1 Parcubacteria group bacterium CG11_big_fil_rev_8_21_14_0_20_39_22
TATTGATAGTTAACTACTGTCACCCCAATCTATCATATTTGTCACCCCATAAGGTTAACTGTACAAGTGGTTGACTTTTTTAAATATTTTGTTAATATATAAGTTACAGATGGCCTTCGGGCTCGCCTCCACCTTACGGTGGAGGAGAATTAAGTAAAAAGATCAGTCCAAGTTTAAGTGGCTGATCTTTTTCTTTATTTCAATAAGAATTTTTTTCTCCAAAAAACCGACTTTGTTAATCAAACGCTTACTATCAATATTTTTCAATTGAGAAAGGTTTGCGGTGGCATTTATACCATCCACCATTCCAACCGAGATTTTATATTTATTAAAATTGGTAGAAGTAGTTAGTGGCACGGACAAAAAGGAAAATTTATTGTATTTTTTTAAAACCACAACAGGTCTTGAAAATTCCTTGTGCTTACCATCCATTTCAAATCCAATATTGCATCCCAAGTTTACCCACCAAACATCCCCTTCTTTGAAAAAGACCCTGTCGTTACGGATGTTAATTTTTTGTTTTAGGATATTCCAACTATCGAAATCTTTATCGTGTTCTCCAAGTGCCTCCTTGTTGGAAATTTTTCCTATTTTTTTTATCTTCCCAATTCTCCTTACATGTCTTTCATCACCGGAAAACGGTGTTTCTAAAAATTTTCGAACCGCTTCTTTGGCTTCGTCTTCATTTAAAAATCTGGCACCGAGAGACAAAACATTTGCATCATTGTGTTGCCTTGCGGTTTCTATTTCGTGAGGTACTTCACGACCGTCTTTTGGTTCGTATTGTCCGTTAAACACAATCGCTCTTACACCCGAAAAACGGTTGGCACAAATCGCCTCTCCTTGTCCTGAACCACCGATAATAATTCCGTACTCCGAATTTCCTGATCTGTGTTCATTTGTTTCCCAATCTGTATTAATTTGTTTTGAATCTGTGCTGTGCCCCGCCGTAGCCTTTGGCGAAGGAGGGTTTATCTGTGTTTCCGCGACGTGCTTCGCGAGAGGAACAACGAAATCGGGATAATCATCATGCTCGTCGTACTCAAAAGCTCCGAAGTCCTTTACTTCATATCCAAGTTCTCCCAAGAAAGTAATAAGTGTTTCCTTGAGTTTAAACCCTGCGTGATCTGAGGCGATGTGGATTTTCATATTACTAAACACGCTTTAATTTAATTTCCAATCTGGTTCCAAGAGCTCCGGACAGTTTGTTCAAAAAAGCAACAGTCGGATTGTACCTACCAGATTCAAGCCGAGCTATAGCGGATTGCCCTGTCCCAATCTTTTCAGCCAATTCTTTTTGCGTCATTCCCTTTTTCAATCGCATTTCTATTATAGATTGAATCAAGTTAAATTCAGAGGCAAGGTCTTCATACCCTTTCCTGAAAGAAGAATCTTTACCCCACTCTTTTTTAAACTGTCTGTAAGTTTTATATGACATATATGTAATATATCATACCGTGTTATTTTTGCAACAATATCTTTAGCTGTTGCCGAGAATAATCCATTTCACGTTTTAGGATTTTGTTTGTTTTCTTTTCAAAACCATTCAATATCCAAACGCATCCTTGATGAAAGGTGTAGATAAATCTCAAATTATCGTGCCCCAATATCCTTAATTCAAAAAGCTTGTTGCCTATACTTTTAGATAGAGGCATACCGAGCTGGTTGCCATTTTTCTCTAAAAGCTCAAATACTCTTGCCGTCCTTGGTCTTGCTTCCACTCTTATATTACCCATAAACTTTTCCGATTTCTTGTTAAAAAAAATAATTTTCATAATTTACATCGGCATTAACTCAATTCTACTCTAATTTATATATCTTACTTCACCGATTATTGTGGCAGTGGTCTGACCACTGCCACAATAAAAAAACAGCATGACCGGTATGATCTGAGGCGATGTTGATTTTCATTATTTGAATATTTTATTCTTGACGGATATAAATATGGAACACTACTAATTCCCGCCCTGACACGCACTGGTATATGACCAATATGACCAGTTTGCATTTGATCCTGTGTAGTTCTCCATACAATAAGAAGGTAGACCTCCTAATTCAAACCAGTTATTACTGTAACCACCGTCGTTCTCACTTATTGCCGAAGGGTTCTCGAGAATAACTCTCAAACCGTATACATCAAATCCATTTGGTTTTTTGTAAACATATCTTGACTGAACATTACCAGTCTCATCTCTCGGCAATGCCCGAATATAAGGTCCGAGCACCTCTTCTAATTTACACCACGATCCACCAGAAGCAACCGCCGCTCCAGAGTATCCACAACCTGGTCCACCAGCAATATAATCGCCGTATCTTGGAGTCTGGGCATAATAGTATATATCACCGTAGGTCGGATACTCTCCATTATCATCAAAATAAAGCTCTAAAGCTTTTTCAATTTCTCTAAGATCCGCTATTCGCTTTGCATCCCTCGCTTTTACTCGCGCACTGTTTAGCGATGCCAGCACAACAGACGAGAGCATCCCGATGATGGCGATGACGACGAGGAGTTCGATTAATGTGAAGCCTTTGTTAGCTTTTAGATGCAAGCTGTTAGGTTTTAGCTTGGAGAAGATTTTGTCCTTGCGGACAAAATCTCCACTGAGCATCGTCACGAAAGGTGTTGGAGTGAAGCCTCGGAATTTCATATTAAAGAGTCTGGTTATTTTATTAGAAATTAGGTGAATTAGTAATTAGAAATTCATTTTAGCTGCTCCCCTGTCTTTATTACATGCCTTACCAATGTGTTAGTGTAACCCACTTCATTATCATACCACGCAAGAACCTTTACCAAGTTGCCACCTACAACTCGAGTCATTGAGAGATCGGCGATCGAGGCGTGACTGTTGCCTATAATGTCGGTAGATACTATCGGTTCGTCGGTTGTTGAAAAGATTCCTTTCCATCGGGAATCCTGTGAAGCTTTACTCAAAATCTGATTCACCTCTTCTGCATCGGTCTCTCTCTTGGCGATAAATGTTATATCAACAATCGAACCCACCGGTACAGGCACCCGAAGTGCAACCCCGTCAAACTTGTCGGACAAACTTTTTATAACCTTGGTTGTGGCAATAGCGGCACCAGTTGAAGAAGGGACGATGTTTTGCGCTGCAGCTCTGCCACGACGCACGTCTTTTGCTCCAGGTCCATCAACAAGAGACTGTGTTGAAGTGTAACCATGAACAGTATTAAGAAGCGCTTTTTCTATACCGATTTCTTCGTCCAATATAGCAATCACCGGACTGCCGGCATTTGTAGTACAAGATGCGTTTGAAGTGATATCACAAGTCTTGATTCTTTCTTCATTTATACCCATCAAAACGGTGTCGCCACTTATCCCCTCGGGTGCATCTCCTTTTACAGGAGCCGATATGACAACCTTTTTTGCTCCAGCATCAAGATGTGCTTTTGATTTTTCGTAGCTTGTAAAAAAACCTGTCGATTCGACAACTACATCTATCTCAAGCTCACCCCATGGTAATTTTGAAGGATACTTCTCTGATAAATACTTTACAGATTTTCCTTCTACTTTTAGTGTTGAATCATCAGCGTCTGCTTCTACAGAAATTACGTCTTGTAAATTGTTATGATGATAGACGCTGTCGTACTTGAGAAGATACGCCATATTTTCGATATCAGCGAGATCATTTACCGCCACGACCTCAATTTCTGGTTTATTTAATGCCAAAGCAAAAAAAGCTCTGCCTATACGTCCAAATCCATTTATCGCCACTCTTGTTTTTTTCATAAAGATCTTAAAAATTGTGCATTTAATTGTTTTTAATGATTACAGTATAACAAATATGGGCTGACGAAGCACTCTAATATAGTTAAAACTTATTTACATATTTGAGAAAGTAAGAGGTAGTCTGACTAACCCGTGGCGAAGTTAGTCAGACTACCATACCACTCGAAAGAAAACCTTGCTAAACATTGATACTTATCCACAGCTGATAGTGTCCAAAATATATTATAATATGGTTATGAGTAGATATCTGACAATAAAGGAAGCGTCTGAGTACCTTGGGGTTACTCCCCTTACGCTTCGCAACTGGGACAAAAATGGCAAGTTAAAAACACTGCGTCATCCGATGAGTAATTATCGTATTTACAAACTTGAGGCATTGGATAAACTGATTTCCGATATTGAAGAAGGAAAAGGAGAAATTAAAGTAAGGCGTAAACCAAAAATGCGAAAGCTTTCGGTTAAATCAATGGGGTAGATGTTAGGAAGAGAATAGCTTTTAGTTGTTAGGTGTTAGCTTTTAGGTTGTAGCTGGTAGGTGTTAGGGAGAGAAATGGAAGGGGAAGAGAAGAGAAAATCCCTCACCGCAAGCGGTCCCCTCCCTTTACAAAAGGGAGAATACCGAAAAGAGAAGAAAGAAAAAGAGAACACCCTCCGTCGCTTCAGAAAGCGATACCTCCCTCAAAAGGAGGGTGACCGAAAGAGGGAGAAAGAGGGAGAAAGAGGGAGAATAAGACCCGTTTGCCTTCGGCAAACGGGTCTAAAAGGATTCAATTTTTGAAAATGTAACAGCTAAAAACTATTCCTCCTTCTATTTTTCTTCCCCAACAGCTAAAAACTAACAACTAAAACCTATTCTATCGTTTAGAAATCTCCTTAATCAAAAGTTCCTGAAGTAGTGAAGGGTTGGCAGACCCTTTGCTTTTTTTCATACCCTGCCCTATTAGAAATTTAAGAGATGATTCCTTGCCCTCTTTGTATTCATTCACAACACTTTCATTTTCTTTTAAGACTTCAGACACGACGGCGATGATAGCACCTTCATCATTTTGCTGTATCAATCCTTTATCTTCGGCAATCTTTTCCGGCTCACCCCCATCTTTATACATTACAGCAAGAATATCCTTTACCCCTCGTGACGATATTTTATTTGAAGAATACATCGATATAAGAGTAGCGAACTGTTTTGGACTGAAAGCAAATCCGGAAGGATTGGTATTGGTACCATCTTTTGCAAGACCTGCAACATCGGAGGTGATGTAGTTTACAGCAATCTTGATTTCATTCCCATCTAAATGTTTGGCCGACAATTCAAGCAAATCTGCAAAATTTTGGTTTGAGATAAACATCTCGATTTTTGAACCATCAAGCCCGAAATCTTTTTTATATCGCTCTCGTTTCTCTACTGGCAATTCTGGTATGCTTTTTCTTAAAACATCTTCTGAAAATTCCGGTATCTCGCTTATCTTGAGTTTCGGTAAATCGGGATCGGGAAAATACCGGTAATCATGAGCAGACTCCTTTTTTCGCTGAGAAAACGTAACTTGCTTATTTTCGTCAAAACCACGAGTTTCCTGCACCACTTCTTTGCCACTCTCAAGTAGTTCAATCTGTCTTTCAATCTCAAATTCAATCGATCGCTCGACCGAACGGAAAGAGTTTAAATTCTTGACCTCAACCTTTGTCCCAAATTCTGATTGACCTTCCGGTCTTACCGAAATATTTGCCTCTACCCTCATCTCACCTTTTTCCATATTAGCTTCAGAAATTTTGAGGTAGCGAAGCAAAAGCTGGAGCTCTCTTGCGAAAACTCCCGCTTCTACCGCCGAGGTTATCACCGGTTCTGTTACGAGCTCCATAAGCGGGACTCCAGCACGATTGTAATCGACGAGACCGTAATCCCCTCTATCGTGAATCGAAGTTCCTGTATCTTCTTCTAAGTGCACTCGAGTAAGACGCACCCCGGATAGCTCGCCACCTTTTACAAGGGGGTACTTGTACTGACTTATTTGATAACCTTTTGGAATATCAGGATAAAAATAGTTCTTACGATCAAACTCAGTAAAGTCGGCAAGCTCACCGTGGACAGCAAGTCCAAATTTAAGTACATACTCAACCGCTTTCTTGTTTATAACAGGTAGCGTCCCGGGGTGACCTACGCACACAGGACAAACATTCACATTCGGACGTTTTTCATCAGGGTCATTTTTAGACCGACAAAACATTTTGGTTTCGGTCGAAAGCTCGGCATGAACTTCAAGCCCTATAGTGGCTAAATATTTAGACATATAATATAGAATACCTCACTTTCAGACACTTCTCAATATAAACCCTCCTTTACTCTGAATAACGAAACCCCCTAAACACAAAAACGAACAGACACCACAAACATCCACGGTGGCAGCCGTGTCGTGTAATTTTCAG
>PCWC01000030.1 GCA_002787175.1 Parcubacteria group bacterium CG11_big_fil_rev_8_21_14_0_20_39_22
AGAAAATTAAGCAAAAATTAGCAAGAAAGAATCACCGGATTATTATCTATACAGATTGGAAAGAATCACCGGTAATTATTATCTATAACGATTGTGTAACTTGTAGCGAAAGCCGACCTCAAATTTTACGAAAAATATCAAAACATAGGCAACCAGGTTGCCGTAGTTTTAGATTTTCAATTTCCAAACGAAGAGACTTATCCAATTTTTCCTGTTTAAAAATTAAAAATTGTTTTCTTCATGTGTCTTTTAACTTTCCATTTTTCCAACTACTCAATTCTTTCTATCACCTAAAAGCTAACACCTAACCGCTATCTGGGCTTGCATCCCTATACCCCCATAGGGTATAATATAGGTTATGAAAAAAGATACCAAAAAAATTATCGAAAATCGCTTAAAGCGAATCGAGGGTCAAGTGCGAGGGCTTCAAAAGATGGTGAGTGAGGAAAAGTATTGTATAGACATAATAACTCAATCTTCTGCCGTGAGAAGGGCACTATCGGCGGTTGAAGATATTATGCTTGAAAACCATCTTTCCGAACACGTCATAGAGCAGATGAAGCAAGGTCAGGAAAAGAAAGCGATAGAGGAGATTATTGGAATTTTTAAAAAGTCGAAGAAGAAATAATTATCAGTTTAGCTATTAAATTACTAAATAAAAATATATGAAAAATATTATTACAATGTTCTCGTCAATCGCAGTCTTTTCAATTCCGGCAATTGTTGTAGCTCACTCGAGTGAATTTGATCCGACATCTCAAGTGTATGGTATGCCTATGCATGGTTATTTGGCTGGTGGGGCTTTTGGATTCTGGGGGTGGATTATGATGGTGGGAGTAGCGGTTTGGCTTTTGGTCGGCATACTGCTTGCGATTTTTATCATAAAGAAACTAATGGACAAATAATTATATGAACAAATACATTATTACGGCAATGATAGTTTTTGTACTTACGATTGTGGGGTCAATCGCGATGTCGCAAACCACAAACAGTACTGATAGTGCGACTTCTTCGACAGCACAGAGTATTGTGGTGCATAAGAGTTCCACCTGTGGATGTTGTGGCGTGTATGTCTCCTATATGAAGATAAAAGGTTACGATGTAGAAGTAAAAGATACTGAAAACCTTGAGGAGGTTAAACAAAACTTAGGTGTACCATCTGAGCTGGAGAGCTGTCACACTACAGAGGTAGGAGAGTATGTTGTCGAGGGGCATATTCCCGAAGAGGCAATTCAAAAACTTATTACTGAAAAACCGGATATCAAAGGAATCGGTATGGCAGGGATGCCTTCCGGCTCACCTGGGATGCCCGGACCAAAGTATGGTGAGTTTGTAATCTATGAAATTACTAATGATGGTACAAAGGGAGATATATTTATGAAAATCTAAGTATGAAAAAACTGTTAATTGTCTTAGTTTCGCTGGTTACCGTAACGCCAAAGGTGGCATCGGCACATTGCCCTCTCTGCACCGCCGGAGCTGGAGCCCTCGCCATCTTGGCGGCGTCACTTGGAGTATCTTCGGTCGTGGTTGGTGTACTTATCGGGGCTTTCTCTCTCGCTCTCGGGTTATGGATCTCAGAAGCGATTAAAAAACAGTACATTCCGTATCAAAAACATATACTCACTTCAGTCATCTTCTTGGGTACGGTTATTCCTATAATGCCCTTTATAAGACACTACGGACCTCTCTATGTTCCTTTTATTGGAGAATACGGAACAACATACACGATAGACCTCTACATGTTGGGAGTGATTATAGGGTCAGCAATTATGCTCTTCTCACCATTTTTAAGTAAATTTGTTACCCGAGTACGAAATAAGCAAATGCCATTTCAAGGGTTATCTATTACTATCTTATTGCTTGTCATTGTATCGGTAATTATCCAGTTAGTGTCACTATGATAAACCTATCATTTGTAATTATCGGAATAGCCGTCGTCTTTGCAATACTTGTTGCCCTTAGATCGTCTTTTTCTTTGAAGTTGTGTGCACTGTGTGGAGCGGTATCAACTGTATGGATTGCACTGCTTACTTTTCTCTATCTTGAGAAGTTAACTATCGATCCCGTTTTAATTGGAATACTTATGGGAGGGAGCGTGGTCGGATTAATGTATCTCTTGGAGCAGAAACTTCCCGAAAAATATCAAATACTTAAGTTGCCGTTTTTCTTGACACTTGTATCGCTATCGTATTTCGCACTTGAAAAAGAAGTTATACTTGAGGCGACACTTATACTTTTTGTACTTTGGATTTTATTTGCAATTGTATATGTGGTTCGAGATAAAGATGGCATTAAAACATTTGGTAGAAAGATTATTGAATGTTGTAGAAATTGGTAGAACAGGTGATAGGAAGAATTGAGTTGATAAGTTTAAGATAAGAGAGAAGAGGGGAAGTAAATTCATCTAATTCACCTAATTTCTAATTCATCTAATAAAGACTAAGAAAGAAGATAAGTTACGAAATACTAATGAAGATACGAAAATACGAATAAGAAAACGGAGTCCGTATTTTGAGGATTAGTCCGCCGTGGAGGATTAGCAGATCGGGATACATTCTTTTCGTTTGGAAATTCGGGAATTAAAAATTCTTTAAAAATTAAAAATTATTGTCCAGTATAGCAATTATGACTCATCACAATCACAAAAAAAATAATGACAGCACTGACGCACATACTGAATCTTTAATTCGGGAAGGAGGATGCCATAAGGGCGGAAGTGAGCACGGCTCGCACTCCATGGATCATGGTAGTGCCTCTTCGTATTTGAAAAGATTTTGGATAGTTACGTTTCTTTTAGTCCCGCTTCTTTTTGTCCATCCAAAAGTGTCTGAGCTTTTTGGTCTGTCTGCCTTTGGTTTAAATAAATGGATTCAATTTGGTATCGCGACAATAATTTTCGGTTTTTCTTTAGTTTTCTTTGAGCATGCTTGGCATGAGATAAAGTCGAAAAAATACGGAATGATGACACTGGTCAGTTTGGCGGTGGGTTCCGGTTATTTGTTTTCGGTGGCGTCCACTTTCATATCGTCTATTAACGCTCAATTTTATCTTGAAATCTCGACATTGGTCTGGGTGCTTTTGTTCGGTCACTATTTAGAGGCGAAGTCGAGTGGAGCGGCAGGAAGCGCTCTTCAGGAAGTCGCAAAACTCTTACCGAAAAAAGCTCATCGATTGGAAGACAACAAGGAGACGGATGTTGAAATATCAGAACTTGAAGAGGGTGATATTGTCGTCGTAAAACCAGGCGAAAAATTCCCCGCCGACGGGACAGTAATAAAGGGGTTTTCAAATGTAGATGAATCGCTCATAAGCGGAGAATCAAAGCCAATTTTAAAAAGTGAAGGAATGGAAGTGGTCGCTGGTTCAATATGTTCGGGCGGTTCACTTACAGTAGAGCTCTCTCGAGTCGGGGAACATTCAACAGTTGGACAAATTCAAAAACTGATAGAGCAAGCAGGGAAGACGAAGCCGCGTTCGCAGAGAATTGCCGATAGGGCAGCTGGGGTTCTTACGTTTGTTGCGGGAGCAACAGCACTCGCGACACTTCTTGTCTGGACCCTTGTTATAGGAGAGTCGTTCGTCTTTTCCGTCACGCTTGCGATTACAGTGCTTGTTATTGCATGCCCCCACGCACTCGGTCTCGCTATCCCCACCGTCACCACTATCACAACATCGATTGCGATTAGAAATGGTTTTTTCATTAAAGACCTTTCGAAAATCGAGACTCTGCGTAAGGTTAACTATGTTGTTTTTGACAAAACTGGAACTTTGACTGAGGGAGAATTTAAAGTGACAAACATAACCGCGCTTGAAGGTTCAACTGAAGGTGATGTCCTAAGTGTTGCGGCTTCACTCGAACAACATTCCTCTCATATCATCGGGCAGTCGATACTAAAGCACGCGCACCGACAAAAAACTGCGTTATCCAATATTTCTGACTTCCAGAACATCGCAGGGAAGGGGATAAAGGCAAAAATTGCAGGAGAAGAATATTTTGTAGGAAATGAAAAATTGATTAAGGATTTAAAGTTTGACTATAAAATTCCCAAAGAAATTTTCGGAACTGTTGCTTATGTAGCAAGCAAGTCTGAGCTTATTGGATATATTTTGCTCTCAGACGCAATCAAGGAATCGTCTTATGATGTGGTGGATAGGTTACATAATATGAACATAAAAGTCGCTATGCTAACTGGGGACAATGAACAGGTTGCAAAGGAGGTATCGGGCAAGCTTGGAATAGATGCCTATTTTGCCGACGTGTTACCAGAGGACAAATACAAACACATCAAAGACCTACAAGAACGAGGTAGTATTATCGCTATGGTCGGTGACGGTGTAAACGATGCTCCTGCACTCACACAAGCTGATGTGGGAGTTGCTATTGGTGCCGGTACTGATGTGGCTGTCGAAGCGGGAGATATTGTGCTGACAAACAGTAACCCGGGAGATGTTGTCCGACTGATTGTTTTATCAAAAAAAGTATATGTAAAAATGATTCAAAATCTTGTATGGGCTCTCGGATACAATATTATCGCAATTCCGGCAGCAGCGGGGGTGTTCTCAGTTTGGGGTTTCTTTGTCCGACCAGAGATCGGAGCGATTGTTATGAGTCTATCTACTGTAATTGTAGTCTTAAATGCACTGACCCTTCGGAGGGTTGAACTCACTGCATGAAGCGTATAACTTGTAGCATAAAGCATAGAAGATATAGCGTATAACATTTAACACATAAGAGTTGGTAAGTGGAAAGTTGAGAAAAAGAAATAATTTTAAATTTTGTAATTTTTGAATTTTTGTAAATAATGTTTCAATTTACAATTTTTAAACAGGAGAAACTCGGATAGGTGACTTTAAGATAAAAAGGGTGTCTGAGTGTCTTTGTTTGGAAATTCGGGAATTATAAAAATTCTTTAAAAATTAAAAATTGGAAATTAAAAATTCCTACCTCCTGTTACAGGTTAAATGATTCGGGTTAAATTTTCTATGCTTGCTCCGCAAAGCTTTAGTGTAGTTATGTGTAGTGGGTTTCTATGTTGTCGGTTGTTTTCTCAATGTTATAATTAAAAAAGAAACAATCAACCAGAAAGGGGGTAAAGTAATGATTGGAAGCAATCAAAATGAGCTTGAACGGGATGAGAAGATTGATGTCTTACACAGTATTCCGTTCTTTATCGTTCACGCGATAGGGATCGTGGGCCCGTTTTTCACGGGCATAAGCAAGGTGGCCGTAGTGGTTGCTTTGTCTTTGTACTTTATCAGAATGTTCTTTGTTACGGGGATCGGACACCGATACTTCTCACATAAGAGTTATCGGGTCATGGTGTGTCCTAAGGTTACTCAGGGCTTAATGGCCTTTTTGTTCACGACGTGTGTGCAAAAGGGTGCGGTATGGTGGGCATCTCATCATCGTCACCATCATAAACACTCCGATAAGCCAGAAGACGTACACTCGCGAAAATTGCGAGGACTGTACTGGTCTCACATAGGATGGATACTTTGTCCGAAGTATCACTCAACGAACGAAAAGCTTGTCGGGGACTTAAAAAAATACCCTGAGTTAATGTTCTTTGAGAGGTTTCATCTTTTAGGGCCTGTTGTTCTTGCGGTCTTATGCGCAATATTAGGATTATGGCTCGGTCCTCAATGGGGAACAAGCTGGATTCAGATGCTCGTGGTTGGATTTTTCACGAGTACGGTACTGTTGTGGCACGGAACCTTCGCAATCAATTCCTTTGCTCACATGATTGGATCGCAAAGATTCAATACTGGAGATGAGAGCAGGAATTCTTTTTTCCTTGCGATCTTGACCTTAGGTGAAGGGTGGCACAATAACCATCATCACGCTCAGAATCGTGAGGCACAAGCACTTATGTGGTGGGAGTATCCTTTCGATGTAACTCACTGTATTATCCGTATCGCGGAGCTCGCTGGATTTGTCCAGATTAAAAAGCGATAACATCAATTGGTGTTTTTGCTTATACATTCGCAACCCCTGACGCCAAGTCCGGGGTTGTTTTTCCTTGTGCAATAAGAATATTTGGCATAAGGTACATAAACGTACTCCTAAAACACACAATCTAACTTGCAGTTAAGCCATACTTTGGGTATTTTTTAAACACCA
>PCWC01000110.1:0-1088 GCA_002787175.1 Parcubacteria group bacterium CG11_big_fil_rev_8_21_14_0_20_39_22
TTTTGGCTATGACCACCTGCAAGTCATTTTTCAAAGTACCTCACTTTCCTGACTCTATTATACACGAATTAGTAGGTTTGTCAAGGTCAATGGAATTTGACGCTTTCGTGTTTTGTGTTTCTATGTTTTGCTCACCTGCCGAAGCCTTGACGAAGGCGGGTTTGGGCTTTGTGCAATCTGAAAGTGTTACTGGTTAGACCAGTAACACTTCAAAAAAATCCCCAAGTTTTTTGTTTGTAAAAAACTTGGGGATGAGGACTAAATCCAAAGGATCTCAAGAGATCCAAGCGGGCAAAGTTCCGAGAACTAACTTGCGAGCACCGCGGACGGGTAGTTGGCATAGAAGTCGTACTCAAGCCAGCCCGCGCCCCAGCGCCACTCGCCGTCCTTGAAGTACAGGCACGGAACATAGCGGCGGCCGTCCGGGAGCAGGAGAACAATTCCGTCAAAGAAGATGTAACGAGTGTTTCCGTTGTCATCTCTCTTCCAACTTTCAGCCAACAAGTGCCTGTTGTCCCAGCAAGCTTTGAAGGCCTTTCCACCAAGGCGAATATGGTTTGCCTCTTTGCTCCGACGGAGTTTATCTTCTCCTTTGATGGAGGTCTCGCCGTTGCAAAGCATCGTCTTGAACCAGATTCTTGAAAAATCCAGCTCCTTGAGAGCTTCGCCACGTTCATCCGTTTCCTCGGCAAGGACTTTCCAGCCCTTTCCGAAGAAATCTTCTGGGTTGAAGTCTTCCTCTATCGGCAAAGTCTTCACTTCCCCAATGACCACCTTTCCGCCGTTTTGCAGAAAAATGGTGAACTGCTCTCCTAGACCCTTCGGGTCTTTAACTGCTTTCTGGAGGATATCTCCGTCAAGCTGTGCCCAATCCACGTTCGTGGCGAGTTTCGCCATCACTTCATGAGACTGATCTATCGTGACTGATTTCATGCTTGTCCTTATGTTTTTGTGACTGATCCTACTCTTATTTTTCGGACTAATCACGGTTTTGGTTTTTGCCAGAGGATTACCACACGGTAGTCATAGCCAAAAATTCTTCAACTTCTTTAAGGGTAAATCACCCTCAATTGAAGCCCTTTCTCCTG
>PCWC01000110.1:1103-1515 GCA_002787175.1 Parcubacteria group bacterium CG11_big_fil_rev_8_21_14_0_20_39_22
TCTCAAGAGGAAAATCGACCCAAACACAGCCTTGTTTAAGCCATAATTACATTATTTCTATTTGTCTCTCACCTTCCGTCAAATGACTAAACTCAAGTTTTATATAATCTTTTGGTAAAACTTCCTCAACCTTACTCGCCCACTCCACAAACATCAAAACCTTAGGGTTATCTAATATTTCCTTAAAACCAAGCAATTCGATATCTTTGCCCGATTCGAGTCTATAAGCATCGATATGCACAAAAAGATTGTAGTTTTTAGATTGTAGCTTGTAGGTTTTCAGAATGACAAAAGTCGGACTCTGCACCCTCTCCTCTATACCAAGTTTTTTGGCAATCATTTGGACAAAGGTGGTTTTTCCGGAACCCAAGTCGCCACAAAGTCCCACCACTGTAGCACCGCTATCTTTTGG
>PCWC01000110.1:1532-27836 GCA_002787175.1 Parcubacteria group bacterium CG11_big_fil_rev_8_21_14_0_20_39_22
TCTTCAGTATCCGATAGACTCTTACTTATATACTTACCACTTTTAAGATTTGATATTCCAGATTTTAGATTAGTTCCTGTGTTCATGGTCTTATAATACACAAATCAACAATTTAGAGAAACTAAATCCCAACTACGGCAACCTGGTTGCCGTAGTTTACAAAAACCCTAATGGGGTCAACCTGGTTGCTTATCTTATCTCTATAAAAAACAAACCCAATGCGCATTACATTGGGTTTGGGTGAAAGATCTAAAGAATCATCAATGATGATTCCGATAATCGTACCGAGGGTCGTATTGCCGACCCCTCGTACCGGTACTTCTATATCGAACCTCATTATAGAAGTCTGTTGTTTCGGTCCACCGAGGACCGCGGAAGATAGGACCATTCCGAAGTGCCTCCGGAGTTACAGATTCGTAACTGTACTCAAGACCATCGGAATTTACCGCAGGTCCGGTATTGCGTCGAAACCGAATATCCGTCAAACTTCCGGCTCCCCAAAACCATCTCCACCTCTTGCCTTCTTCGACTCGAGGTTGAGAAGGTTGATGAGGTTGCTCTACCACAACAGTCTGTTGTGGTGCCGGATTTTTGTAATCCGACGAAGTATTACCTCCCTTCCTTACCGAAGGTGCCCAAGCATAAGACCTCGGGTCTCTCCTTACCGGATAATGGCTCCGGGAAACCTTTTTCGTTTCCCTTTCCGGTTTTTTATCCGAAAAAGTCGGGATGTCTTTGCTTCTCCCTCCCCAAAAATCGGATTTCTCTTCTTTTGGTTTTGATGGATAGGTAGCAACTTGGACCACTCCTTTATCCTCTTCGGATTCTTCCGAATCGTCCGAGGGGATTTCAATTTGAGCCAAAATCGGCTCTTGAACCTCCACATCTCCCCCCTCATCTTCAATGATAACAGGAGAAAGTGTGTGAATTTGGATTTCAGGAGTTTCAACCTCCTCAACCTCTTTTTCTTCCGAAGAATCTCGCACTTGCGGGATTTCATTCCACACAATTGCATTCTTCGGAAGAGGTTTCGGTCCGTTTCCACTTTTCCGAGACACAGTCCCGAAAGCGATGAAAACAAGCAGGACCAAGACGAAGACTATACTTCCAGGATTTCCCATCCCGGTCGCAAATGCTATTTTGATAAGCAAAATCAGCAAAAAAATTCCTACGACTTCAGCCATAAATCACTCCTTCTCTTTTTTTGAATTTTCAACCTATTTTAACTACTATAATTATATCACACTTTATATAAAAAAGCAAGCAAAATGAAGTTAACCCTTCACACCTCTTATTCCCACTTTCTTAAAGGGGATGCCTGAAAGGCGGGGGATTTTAGAAATCCCTCCCCAGCACTTTCCGAAAGTGCTGGGTGCTCCCTTTAAGAAAGGGGGCATAGAGCCCTTTTTTCTCATAGGGGTGAGGGAGCGAATACTTCGGACAGAAGACGGACAGATGGGCACCATCTCTCCCAATAATGGGAGTGATGGTGCCCATCTGTCCGACGGTCTATTTTTTCCAAATCGGAGGATGTTTCTTTTTGTTTTCCAAATACACCCCTCCTTACATCAGAATGTAAGTGCTCCCCTCGTAGGGGAGAAAAAGAAGCACCCCTTTCTATTCTTTCTTCTCTTTCTTCTTCCTAAAAGCTATTCTTTTCCTAACATCTAACACCTTACAGCTAAAAGCTACCATGCTACAATATATCTATGACAATCCACTTTGACGAAGAGAAACAGGAACAAAAACTTGAAAGCCTCCGAAAGAGTGAGGAGGAAGAACTTCTACGATTACTTTCGGCAAAATACAACGTGCAGTATATAGACCTGGGTCCTATCTCCATAAACCTTGAGGCCTTACGCATAATACCCGAACAAATTTCAAGAGATGCAAAAATAATAGGTTGGGACAAGATTGGCAAACGTCTTAAAGTCGCTCTTCTATCACCTCAAAATGATGCTACTAAAAAAGTACTAAAAGACCTGGAAGAAAAAGGTTATGAAGTCACTGTTTATATGGCACCGACCGCCAGTCTTAAAAAAGGATGGGATCTGTACAAAGACCTATCCTACGCCATAAAAAGCAAAGCTGGAGCATTTGAGATATCAAACGAAGATATAAACGACCTGCTTGGCAAAATGCACTCCGTCGAAGATGTTAAAAAGTCGATAACAGAGATTGTTTCGATGAAGAAGAGTCTAAAAATATCGAAACTTGCCGAGATAATTCTCGCGGGAGCTCTTGCTCTCAAAGCATCGGACATACATCTTGAACCAGAAGAAGAAAAAGTTCGTCTTCGTTACCGACTTGATGGGGTCTTAAATAACATATTAAATATAGAGTCGGAAACATACTCACTTATACTTTCAAGAATCAAATTACTATCAGGACTTAAATTAAACGTAAAAGACTCCGCTCAAGACGGGAGATTTTCGATTGAGCTTGAGGGTGACGATATAGAAATCCGTACCTCAATACTTCCAGGCGCTTACAATGAGTCGATAGTACTTCGAGTCCTCAACCCCAACGCAATATCGGTACCGCTCGAAGAAATGGGTATTCCGGATCGACTTTATAAAACTCTTGAAAGAGAGATAAAGAGACCGAACGGTATGCTTCTTACCACAGGACCTACAGGATCGGGAAAAACAACAACCCTCTACGCCTTTTTAAAGAAAGTCCACAGTCCGGATATAAAAATCATAACCATTGAAGACCCGATAGAATATCACTTACCCGGAATTGTTCAGACCCAAACAAACAGAGAGAAGAAATACACCTTCGCTTCCGGACTTAGAAGTGCTCTTCGCCAAGACCCAGACATAATAATGGTTGGTGAAGTTCGAGACGATGAAACGGCTTCTATTGCTGTAAACGCAGCTCTTACCGGTCACTTGGTTTTCTCAACCCTACACACAAACACCGCAGCAGGTGCCTTCCCCCGACTTATAGACCTCGGCATCAATCCGAAGGTTGTTACCTCCGCCATAAATGTTTCGATGGCTCAAAGACTCGTGAGAAAGTTGTGTCCCGATTGCAAAAAAGAAATCACTCTTGAAGGTGAGAATAAAAACTTAATTGAATCAATCGCAAAAACTTTGCCAAAAGACTTACCCGAAGTCCAAACAGAAAAGATGTGGACACCCGCAGGGTGTGACAAATGTCACAATACTGGCTATAAAGGCAGGATAGGAGTTTTTGAAGCGATTCTAACGGACAGAGAGGTTGAAAAAGTTATTTTAGACAATCCGAGCGAACGTGAAATCAAACAAGCTGCTTCATCACAAGGAATACTTGATATGAAACAAGACGGTATTGTAAAAATCCTCGCAGGCACAACTTCACTCGAAGAATTAGAAAGAGTTCTTGACCTCAAAGATGATGTGTAGAGATGCTAACATTATCTTAAAACTATAAAATAAAAATAATTTTTTGTACCGTTGCATCGCAGGGTTTCAAAGGGTATAGTAAACATTGAGTTAGGAAACAAAAAATTCCAACCCATAAACCTCTAAACAAAACTTTTATAAGGCTAAAAGTTAGCATAAAATCCAAGAAATAAACGCGCATTTCGATTAAATAATCGAAAACCCGAAGTACCCTCGATGAAACGCAGTATTTTGTTTAGAGGCGTATGTGTTGGAACAAACCGCAAGATAAACCCATAAAAGGTAAATCTTTGCTGTACGAAAGAAAGCTTAGCATACATTCCTTTTAATGTCAAGGTTATCTCTTTAACTCCTCTCATCTCTTAATTTCTCCTTTCTTAAAGGGGGTGTCCGATTCGGAGGGGATGGAGGATTTAAATCCCCCCCTTCGAGTACTCCTTTTTATTTGTATGAACAACCAACCAGACCAGATAATAAATCCTGATGAAAATTTGGAATCATTTTTGGACCAGACATTGCGACCAGATCGTTTTGATGAATACATAGGTCAAGAAAATATAAAACAAAACCTCAAAATCCTACTTGGAGCCGCTAAGGGTCGAGGTCACCCACCCGAACATATACTTTTTTACGGACCCCCTGGTCTTGGCAAAACCACTTTGGCACACCTTATAGCCAAAGAAATGAACGCTCAGATAAAAGCGACCTCAGGTCCAGCTATAGAAAAAGTTGGAGACTTGGCGTCGGTTCTTACCAACCTAAGCGCAGGAGACATACTATTTATTGATGAGATACACCGATTAAACAAAGCAGTGGAAGAAGTACTCTACCCCGCAATGGAGGCCGGTTCTATTGATATAATCATAGGCAAAGGTCCGTCAGCTCGAACAATACAGCTCGATCTCCCACCTTTTACACTCATTGCGGCAACTACAAGAATTGCAATGCTCTCATCACCTCTTCGTTCAAGGTTTTCGGGAGGAGTGTTTCGACTTGAGTTTTACAAAGAAGAAGAAATTGAAAAAATAATCGAGAGGTCTTCCAGAATACTTTCGATAAAAACAGATCTTCGAGCGATCAAGGAAATTGCCCGGCGAAGTCGTTTTACTCCCCGAACAGCCAACTATCTTTTAAAAAGAGCCCGAGACTTGGCAGAAATGAAGAAAGAAGAGTTGTCGAGAGATATAACTGAAGAAGCTCTTTCTCTTATCGGTATAGACAATGCCGGACTTACCTCATCTGATAGGGTTTTAATTGCGACTATAGCCGAAAAATTCTCCGGCGGACCAGTAGGATTATCCACTCTCGGCGCGGCTCTATCCGAAGAACAATCAACCATCGAAGAAGTCCACGAACCCTACCTTATCCAATGCGGATTTTTAGAAAGAACACCGAGAGGAAGGGTTATCACAGAAAAAGGATACCACCACCTCGGTCTTAAAGTCCCGGCAAACATACAGGAAAAACTTCTCTAAAACCGAGAAGTTTTGGCTTGTAAGTCTTATAACATACGCAATTACAAAGAAACACTGGTTTTAACATATGTTAAAACCAGTGTTTCTTTGTATTCTGAAACTCGTCTTGGTTTTGATTTACAAACAAAAACCCGAATTCGAGAACAAAGATATATAGACGAAAGAAACTCTTGAGGAGAGAGATTTCCGCCCCGCCCCAGTTTTACGGTTGATATTAGTAGCTTAATAAACTCTCATTTTCAAATTACCATCTGTAGGTTACTATATTTGATACAAAACTGGGGCGGGACAAAAAATTCCTTTCATCTACCTCCGTCCCCGAATTCGGGTTTTTCAACTGAGAACTTTCTAAAACTCTATAGACCTTTCATTCGCCTCGGGCGAATCATCGGCCTAATAAAGTCCGGCACGAACAAAAATATATTTTGTCGTGCCGGATGAAAGAACTTAGCTCCAAACTCATCGGATGAGTTTGAGCACTTCGTCTTGAGGAGCGTAACCGCCCCAAAAGGCGGATTCCCCCGCCTTGGCGAATCCGGAGCCACCACCCCAGCTTCCCTGAAACTTTTCCTTGAGCGAGGCACATATTGCACCATCGCCAAAGTAGTTGGACTCTCCGTCACCGGAGAGAACCAACAAATTCTCTCGCCCGTCCGGCCATGTGCCGAACAAGCGGTCGGTGATTGTGGCGCACTTGGAGTGCGCCAGGCGGACAACTAGTAGCCCACTGTCCAGTTTTTCAGCCGAAGCGATTGCTCGCTCGGCTTCCGCCTCTTGCGAGACGGTTATCCCCTGGGCGGCGCGGTCGGCTGCCCGCACACGACTGACTTCTTCCGGCGTCGCTCCGATTCGAAGCATAGCCGGAATGTAGCCGCTGTCGTTTGCGGCAACCAACTCGACCCACCGGCGAGTTGAGTTGGATATATTGAATCCATCCTCTTCAAGGATGGATAAAACTTGAAGCACCGACGGCGGACGGTGCGCCTCCTCACCGTGGTGATCGATTGACCACTCGGTGTTATAAGAGGCTATCCCGGAGGACGGACTTTGGTATTCAAACCCCTCCCATCCAGAGGGTCTGCACTCTACAAAGAATGCTCCCTCAAATTCACTTCCTGTGGCGGGGTCTAACAAAGTTTTGTATTTTCTGCGACCCGTTCCTATCCATGACATGCTAGTGTCTTTTGGCTGGAGACCGAGGTCTCCAGGGGTGTATGAGTGATCCCCCCACTTTTTTTTCGGCTGGACAAACCTTCGTCCAGCCATTGCGAGCAGTTGTTTGGTAACTTCCATTTCGAGGTCATTTCCACCTAAAACAAATATCATGATCTTTCGGGCTCCTTTCAATGGCCCAATTTTCTACAGGTGGTTACGTCTGCAGAACACGCTTCGGAGTCTTCTCCTATCAACCGACCACAAAATTTTAAATGTCGTGATCAGCTGAAAAAGATGGAGAATTTTAATGTGGGCAAGTTTTGTGTAGGAGTTTGGCGTTTACCAAGACCCCTTCTGTTGGTTCGTCACCCGTCCATAGTTTTCCCGGAGACCCAATTCCCCTTTTAATTTTTACTATCATCTTTCACCCCTCCTTCTTGGGGTTATTTGAAACTGTTTTACGCCGGTTGATTCAACGGCGGGCATTTGAGCTTACACCATGTAAACCTTGCCTATGGACAGCAAAACAAATTTTGTTTTGTCTCGCTCTCAACCGCCCTTGGGCGCTATTTAAATTTTAAAGAGCATTCACTCTTTCGGAATGTAGTCAATTTCAATGTCCTTTCTATTTTAAGTATAGCATACTATATCCAAGTTGTCAATCCGAAACTCTCTTACATTCAACCTCCAACATGCCCATTTTCATCAAAACACCCTTTAAAATAGCCCTTTTATAGTCTATACTATAGCCACAGTAGTATAGATTGCTTGCTTTTTAGTAAATTAAGGGTATTAAATCAAAAACTTTAACTTAAAGCGACCTGCTTGCCGGCGAGGCGGGAACTAACTTACCACCTTTTAACTTGAAACTTACCTATGTCAGGTCACAATAAATGGTCTAAAATAAAGCACAAAAAAGCGGCAGGAGATGCCGCCAAGAGTAAGGTGTTTGGCAAATACGCTCGCCTTATTACCGTTGAAGCGAAAAAAGTCGGCGGCAACCTTGAGTCACCTCGACTCAAGGCGGTAATTGAAAAAGCAAAGAAAGATAATATGCCAAACGACAACATCGAACGTGCCGTAAAAAAAGCAACCGAAGCAGGAGGAGGTTCTATGGAGGAAGTCATCTACGAAGCATACGGTCCGGGAGGAGTAGCGATTGTTATCTCCGGTCTTACCGACAATCGCAACAAAGCCGCCGCCGAGATAAAACATATTCTCTCAAAGAATGACTGCGAGCTTGCCGCTCCTGGAAGTGCTCTGTGGGCATTTTCAAAGAATGAAAATGATTGGACACCAAACACTACAATACCCATAAATGACACTGACGGTGACAAACTCCAAAAAATTATTGAGGAACTGGAAGATAATGACGAGGTGCAGGAAGTTTTCACTAATGCTGAGTAGAACTCAGCATTAGTGAAATTTTCAATTATCAATTTTCTTAATTTTCAATCCAATTCAAATGGATAAAACTCCTAAATATGACTTGGAAGAAAGAACTGCAATTTTTGCGGAAAAGATAATTTTAATGCTTAGATCAATAAAAATTGATACTATTAACAGAAGGGTCGCTGACCAACTAATCGGTGCTTCCGGTTCATTGGCGGCAAATTATTATGAAGCGGTTGAAGCCGAAAGTAAAAAAGACTTCACTCACAAAATTGGAATTTGTAGGAAAGAAACTAAAGAAGTAAAACTGTGGCTTAGGTTATTATTAAAAACCAACCCAGAAAAAACAGCGGAGGCAGAAGAATATGCAAAAGAAGCTCATGAATTGTTGCTAATTTTCTCAAAGATTGTCAGAAGTTCCAGGGGAGAAAATTGAAAAATTATTTTGTTTTGAACATTGATTGAAAATTGTAAAATTGATAATTGAAAATTATGAGAATCCTCGGCATCGATCCGGGCTATGAAAGACTCGGCATCGCGATTATAGAAAAAAATACGACTGGAAAGGAAAGTTATGTGTATTCGGAATGTTTTAAAACTTCTCCCAAAGAACCGCATGAAAAACGCCTCTCTCTTATTGCCAAAAAAATAGAGAGTGTTATAGAAGAATTTTTACCTTCCACTCTTGCAATAGAGACTTTGTTTTTAAACACAAACCAAAAAACCGCTTTCAAAGTTTCCGAATCTCGGGGAGTCCTCATAGAAAGAGCGGCTACATTGGGTCTTCGGGTGTTTGAGTACACTCCTTTGCAGATAAAGACCGCTGTAACGGGTTATGGGAGAAGCGACAAAAACCAAATTATATCGATGATCCCACGTCTAATTGACCTACCTAAAGACCATAAAACACAAGACGACGAATACGACGCTATAGGTGTGGCTTTGACTTGTATCGCAACCGAGAAAAGTTGGTAAGTTTACCCCGTGGGAGTGGAAGCGACTTTACGTGGTGATAAGTTGAAGAAAAGAAAAAGAAAGATCAGGCGGGTTGTTGTAAGTTATGACCACACAATTTGACAGATTTAAATTATTTAGAGAAATACCTGTTATGTTTTATGTTACAAGAAGAAAACAGGTTTTGCTGCAGGCAAAACCTGTTTTAACTTACCACTTACCAACTTACTTTATCCCCTCCTCCCCCTTGCCAAAACCGATAGATTTGATAAAACTATATTGCTCTATACCCCTTTTAGAGCCAATCTCCAATCTCATCGCATAAGAATTTTGTTCAAATTCGAGCGAAAAACGAGTCGGAGTACGAGGCATAATGAATTATGGTGAGTACGAGACGAAGTTTTGTAGCCGAATTTGAACAAAATTATATGCGAAACGAGACACGGAGTGTATTTTTTCCTAATCGTGGTGAGATTGGAGATTGGCTCTTAGAGGTGCAGAGTACATTATATAATAACAAAAAAATCATGAGTGATGATCAATTTGATGCCGACTCAGTAGAAGAAGAGTCTTCTGACGACACTTCTTCTGACGATTCCGAAGAAGACCTGTAATCCCAGTATTTCATTTGTTAGTAAACAAAATCCCGAAGTTTTCTTCGGGATTTTGTTTACTTATATAAGAAAGGTCGGAACTACCTTACTTTTATCTTTATGAAGCGATGTTTGCCGACTTTAATATCAACATCTTCATTTAAAGACACAGCTACCCCATCTTTATATTTCTCTCCGTTTCCTGATACTGCCCCCTCTTTTAGCAATCTATTGAATTCCGTTTTAGATGACACCAGACCCTCTTTAACAAGTACCTCGACAAGAAGAACCCCTTTTTCAACATCAATCTCTTTAGCTGAATCTGGTATTCCACCCTTACTAAAAGTTTCGAAAAATTCCTTCTCTGCCTCTTGCGCTGCCTGTTCGCCGTGATAGGTTGAAACTATTTCCCGAGCAAGTCTCATTTTAACATCTCTCGGATTACTACCTCCCTTCTCGAGAACTTTTTTTATCTCTTCAATCTCGGTTTTGCTTGCGTAAGTCGCTATTTCAAAATAGTGAACCATAACATCATCAGGAATCGACATCACTTTGCCGTAAATTTGAGATGGATCTTCGGTGATACCGATATAATTGTCAAGACTTTTACTCATCTTTTCCTTACCATCAGTACCTTTCAGAAGATCAAATGCCAAAACCGACTGCTCTTCCACATTATTTATCTTCATCACATCTCTACCCATAAGCATATTAAAGGTCTGATCGTTTCCACCAACCTCAAGGTCGCAAGATCCATAAATCTGCGACAATACATGAGAATCTATACCCTGAAGAACAGGGTACATCATTTCACTCATAGCAAGCTCGTTTCCACCATTTATCCTGTTTTGAAACATATCCCTCTCTATCAAGCGACTGTGGGTAATCCGCCTCAAAGTCCACAGGAACCCTCGAAGAGTTATAACCGATATACCTTTACCCGGAGCAATGGATCTTTGCATACGAGTCTGTTCGAAAACAGCAGCCTTACCTGGGAAAGAGTTGGCATCATAAGAAACCTTTACCTCTTTTCCGTCCTGTACTAAGGACAACTTTACAGTATGTCCTTGTGGAAAACCGAGGTCACTAATCGAGGTAAACCAATCGGAATTCCTTATCCACGAAAATACCTCTGGATCTGTTTTAAGAATTTTGCCAACCTGATCGAGATAGGTTTTCATATTTGCCTCAACCTCTTCCTGCTCGATTTCTGGTCGGATTTTACTTTTTCCTGTCGGATCCCCTATACGCGCAGTAAAATCTCCGACTAAAAATATAACCTTGCAACCGATATCTTGCAGAGTTCTAAGTTTCCTTAAGACCACAGCGTGACCTATATGAATATCGGGTCTTGTTGGGTCAACACCAAATTTTACGATAATATCCTTATCGTAATTACCTTTTGCCTTTTCTACGAGCTTTTTCTTAAAAGAACCGCTCGGATCAATAAAGCTATCCACCGCTCGGCTAAAAAACTCTTCTATTTCTTTTTCTTTTATTTCTGTCATAGTTTAGAGATTGTCCCAAAACCCTATTCCGATGTCAATTTTCCAAAATTTGCGGAAAACTTGTTCGTAAGAACTTTTACTTTTCAGGTGTTGGGTTTGGGGACATGCTCCACCTACTTTAACAGATTTTGCTTATTTTTGGTAGAAAATCAAACAGGCGTATTGGTTGATAATATGATAATATACGTTTTATGGTAAAGAAGAGGTTAAAAAGACATTTCGTTTGGGTTAAGAAATTAGTCGTAATATGTTTATCCGGCCTTATAATCCTATCCGGCATTTTTTTCATATGGATTTCCACCTTAAAAATACCTGATTTACAAGCTTTTGAAGAAAGAAAAGTATCGGAATCAACAAAAATATACGACCGCACCGGTGAAGTTTTACTCTACGACGTACACGAAAATATAAAACGAACAGTTATACCTTACACAGAAATATCAAGAAATATCAAAAATGCGACGGTTGCCATAGAAGACGACGAGTTTTGGGAACACAACGGAGTCAAACCTCTTGCCGTCTTGCGCGCAGTATTGGTAAATATACAAGAAGGTGGATTCTCACAGGGAGGATCGACAATCACTCAGCAAGTTATTAAAAACACCTTACTCACCACAGACAAAAAGATAGCGAGGAAGCTTAAAGAATGGATACTATCTTTTAAGCTCGAAAGAGTGCTTAGCAAAGAAGAAATACTTGCAATTTATCTAAACGAATCTCCGTATGGAGGTAATATCTACGGCATAAAAGAAGCTACCCAAGCATTCTTTAACAAACCTGCGTCCGACCTTACCATAGCTGAATCGGCGTATCTTGCTGCATTGCCAAATGCACCAACTTATTATTCTCCCCACGGAAACAATGTAGACAAACTTGAAAACCGAAAAAATCTTGTTCTTAAACGAATGCTCGAAAACGGTTTTATAAACGAGGAAGAATACGAAGAAGCAAAATCGGAGGTTGTTGAATTTAAAGAACAAAAAGACACGGGTATAAAAGCTCCCCATTTTGTAGTTTTCATTAGACAATATTTAGAAGAAAAGTACGGTAAAGAAGTGATCGAGCAGGCAGGACTTAAAGTCACCACAACTCTTGACTACGAATTACAAGAAAAAGCAGAGAGGTTGGTAAAAGATTTTATATTTGAAAACCAAGCAAGATTCAACCCAGACGGACGCCCTTTAAACGGAGCGATAGTTTCCATCGACCCTAAAACAGGACAGATCCTTACTATGGTAGGCTCAAGAGATTATTTTGACAAAGAACTACAAGGAAATTTCAACGTAACAGTGGCACATAGGCAGCCAGGTTCATCATTTAAACCAATTGCTTATGTTACAGCCTTTGAAAAAGGTTACACTCCAGAAACAGTTGTTTTTGACTTACAGACACAGTTTTCTACAGCTTGTACTGAGGGTAATTTTACAAGCGATGGAATCTGCTACAGTCCAAGAAACTACACAGGCACCTTCCAAGGACCTGTTACACTCAGAAACGCACTCGCACAATCTCTTAACATCCCTGCCATTAAAGTGCTGCATCTCGTGGGAATACGGGACACACTTCAGACCGCAAAAGATCTCGGAATAACATCTCTTACCGATCCAGATCGTTACGGTTTGGCTCTCGTTCTCGGAGGTGGTGAGGTTAGCTTACTTGACCTCACTGGTGCATACGGTGTTTTTGCAAACGACGGCAAGAAAAATCAAACAACAGGAATACTTAAAATCGAAGACTCGAAAGGAGTTGTATTGGAAGAGTACGAAAGAAAAGAGAAAGAAGTTATATCAGAAGAGTCGGTAAGAAAACTCACCAGCATTTTGTCTGATAGTGAAGCCAGAGCTCCTTTATTTAGCAGAATAAACCACTATTTCGAAATCCCGGGATACTCAACAGCAATAAAAACAGGTACCACAAACAACAATAGGGACGCTTGGATAATGGGTTACTCTCCAACAATAGTAGTCGGGGCGTGGATGGGAAACAACGACAACACAGAAATGACAAACGCCGCCGGTGCAAACCTCGCCTCTCTATGGAAGTCTTTTACAGAAATTGCCATAAAAAAAACCGACTCTGAACAGTTCATACCACCGAAACTTGAGAAAGATAGAGAATTAAAACCCATACTTAGGGGAATCTGGAAAGGAAATCAAACATACTATATAGATTCCTTCACAGGTGGATTGGCGACACAATACACACCAGAAGAGCTCAAACAGGAACGTGTCATTACAAACGTCCATAGTATTCTCTATTGGGTGGACAAAGACGACCCAAGAGGAGAAATACCATCGAACCCCCATTTAGACCCTCAATTTTCAAGATGGGAATATTCCGTTAGAATTTGGGCAGCTCAAAACGGATACAGAGACCAGACAAGCGCCTCAATCCCCACTCAAGTAGACACCTCACACAATCCGGAAAATAGAGGCTCTATAACAATAATTAGTCCAACAAACAACACAGTCTATCCAAGAAATCAAAGAGTAGAAGTAGAAATAAAAAATGAAGGACAGTTCCCTCTTAAAAAAGCTGAGTTTTATATAAATAATATATATATGGGGTCAGTAGAAAATTCACCATTTGAATTCTCTTTCATTCCAGAAGAAATAGCAAATATAAAAGAAACAAACTCCTTAAAAGTTGTAGTATGGGATAATGCAATGAACCAAAAAGAGTCCTCTACTCACTTCTCAATTTCCGAGAGATAAAAACACCACTCACCAACACTTTATCTTACTGTTTTAACCTTCTCACCCAACCTTCTTTCTATCTCTTTTTTTATTATCGCTTGTTTTATAAACATCTCACTTTTTAAAACAGGGTGTGTAAAAATTACAATCTCATTATTTTTTATTGTAATATCATTTTTCCCCAATTCTACAGCAAACAAATCCTTAAACACTTCCACCACAACATCTCTTACGATAATATTTTTAAAAGGAAGACTCTTAAATTTCTCCAAATAAAGATTTATTTTTTCCATTTCTATATTTAAGGATTAACAAGACCCCTTCTTTCTACTTTAAAACTTCCGGCTTTTTGTTTTTCAAACTTTTGCGTTATAGGTTACACATTAAATGTTTTGTGTCCTTTATTTATTCATAGGCATCACCATATAAGTAAAACTTCGATCGGACACACCTTGGATTATAAGTGGCTTATTTGAACCATTGAAAGAAAAAGAAATACTATCAGAATCAATAGAACTGAGACAATCGCTTAAATATTTATAATTAAACCTAATATCAATAGGATCCCCTTTAACAGTCGCTGGTAGTATGTTCGTATTTTCGCCCACATCCTTGTTTTTAGTTGAAAAGCTAAACACCTTCTCCTTAGAATCAACAGAAATGTTTGCTTGATTAAATTTATCCGAAAAAACAGAAGACGCTCTTAAAGCGTTTGAAAAATCTTCCTTCAAAACAATAACCTCTGTGGTAAACTCCTTCGGTAAAATTTGTTTATAATCAGGAAAATTACCGCTTACAATTCGAGAAGTAAGATAAACACCATTTGTTAAAAAAGCTATTTGATTTTCAGAAAGATGTACCTCAACTTCACCCTTTTCTATTTCAAGTACTTTTATAATTTCAGGGATGTTTTTAAAAGGAATAAGAACAGAGTCAAAATTTTTAGTAGCTTTTGTTTTTATCTTTTTCTCAGCAAGCCTAAAAGAGTCAGTTGCAACAAAAACCAAATGACCATCGTCAGGATAAACATAAACACTTGAAAGCTCAGGTTTCATACTCGAAAAAGAAGCACTATACCAAACAGACTTTAGACCTTTTACAAACATTGAAGAATCTACAGAAAACATCTGCTCACCAGAAACAACAGGAATACTTGGAAAATCATCAGAAGACAATGTCTTTATTGTGGTTTTATTTTGAGAAGTCGAAACCTTAACAACATCATCTTCAAAAGAAAATGAAATCCCTCCACCTTCTGATATATTTGAAACAAAACCCCTCACAACATCACCAGGTATAGCACAAACACCCTCTTTACTTATTTTTGCAGGAACATCTATCTCAACACCGATATCAAGGTTCGTGGCTTTTATTTTCAATTTATTATCTTTAGCACAAAAAAGCACACAAGAAAGCACTGGTAAAGTTGAATTTTTAGCTGTTATTTTGTCTGTAAGGACTAAAGCTTTTTTGATTTTATCTTTTATGCATTCTATGTTCATAACTTATTAATTATTTTTTAAAGTTCCTTATTAGGAGTGTTGATATGTTGATAAGTTTAAAATCTGTTAGTGTTTAAAGGTATTTATAAGTTTTGGATTTTAATAAGCTGTGGATTTCTAATAATTATTAATTTTATTTTTTTAAAAACTTTAAAAGTATTTGTTTTTGATTGGTTTTAAATGTGTTTGTCCACTGCTTTATCGGTAAGTTTTACATACTTTTTACCCCTTTAAATTAACATTTTAAACTATCATTGATTTGATTTGGTTTATTTCTTGCGCTAAAAGATGATCGGATTTCATTTCCCTTTTAATTTTTTCGCAGGAGTGTATGACTGTTGTATGGTCCCTTCCTCCTAACTTTTGTCCAATAAGAGGGTAAGAAACACTACATTCTTCACGTAATATATACATTGCGAGTTGTCTCGGTTTCACTATTTCCTTTCTTCTTGTTTTTTCATAGATACTACCCTCTTCTATGTTGTAGAAGTCTGCTATTATTTTTATAACATCCTTTATTGAGGTGGCTTTTTTAGGTTTTTCGTTGTCTTTCGTGAGGTTTTTTATCTCGTTAAAATTAAGCTCCCTGTTTTTTAGGTTCGTCTGACATACGATATTATTTACAATACCTTCCAGTTCTCTAACACTTCCTTCTATATTAACAGCTATAAAATCAATAATATCTTGTGGTAGAGATATGTCGTTTTGCTTCAATTTCGTTTTTAAAATAGCTTGCCTCGACTCGTTGTCTGGAGGTGGTATGTCTACTATCATCCCTGCTGCAAATCGTGATTTTAAACGGTCTTCAAGGTTTGGTATGAAGTTGGGGTGTTTATCGGAAGAAAAGATTATTTGTTTATTATTGTCGTATAAGGTGTTAAAAAGATGAAACAATTCTTCCTGGCTCTTTTCTTTATTGGCGATAAATTGGATATCGTCCATTATAAGGACGTCGTATTTACGGTAACTTTCTTTGAAATTGTTAACTTTGTTTGATTGTATTGAGTTTACAAGGTCAATAACAAAACGCTCGGAACTTACATAAAAAACCTTCTTGTCAGGGTTATTCTTTTTTATTGTGTTACCTATCGATTGTATTAGGTGGGTTTTACCGTGTCCCGTGTTTCCGTGTATAAACAAAGGGTTGTAGACCATACCTGGCTTTTTTACGATTGCTTGTGCTGCAGCGTGGGCGAGTTCGTTAAAGGGCCCCACAACGAAAGCATCGAAGGTGTATCGAGGGTTGAGATTGTCCTCTTTGTTTATATAAAGGTCAGTAAGTGGTAATTCTTCTGCTGGGGACGAAGTGTTGTTTTTGCTCTTTTTATCAGCGTCAGATTTTTTAGTGTCCTCCTTTGCTACAATATATTCAAGTGAGCGTACGTTTTCCGCAAGATTTCGTAGCGATTTAAAGATAAATTTATGGTATTTGTCTTGTAACCATGTTTTTACAAAAGGGTTGGGAACGGCAAGTTGAACTACCCCATCTTCATTTTTGATTATGTAGGTATCTTTAAACCACGTGCTAAAATTTGCTTTGGAAACAGAAAGTTCTATTTCAACGAGTGCGTTGTCCCAAATTTGTTTGTTATCCATTTATATATACTGTAAAAGTTAAAAACTTCTAAAAAATTAAAGAAATTTGTTTCAGTTATTATATACCTTTATCGGAAATAAAGAACCTTGTGAAAATCGCCCCTTTATGTTAATAATATGTGAACAAAAAGTGGAAAACTAAAAGAAGGTTTCCTCTGATAAAATTATTGAAAGTGTAGTATAGTTTAAGTCTATAGTTTATTTTTTACCAAAACATCAATGAGTACGACATATCAACCTAAAAAAAGAAAAAGAGCCAAAACCCACGGGTTTTTGGTTAGAAAAAGGACTAAGTCAGGTAGAAACATTATAGCTCGTAGAAGGCAGAAAGGTAGAAAGAGTTTGGCTGTATAAAGCAACGTCTAAAAGTAATGATTTATGGCCCTTCCCCGTTACAACCGAGTGCCAACCGATTTATTCAACCATATTCTAAAAGAAGGTAAATCTGTTTGGGGTGGTTTATTTTCTGTTAAGTTTAGTCCTCTCTCCGGTAAATTTACACTCAAAAATGGCTCAAAATATAGGGTTTCTATAGTTGTTCCTAAAAAAGTAGTCAGAAAGGCGACCTCCCGAAACTATCTTAGAAGAAGGACATCTTCTCTTTTGAGTGATATTTTACCTATAAAAGAAGGTTATGGGGTCTTAATTTTTCTTAAAAAAGATCTAAAAAGTGTTAAAAAGGATGATTTGAGCTTTGAGTTAAGCCAGCTATTTAAAAAAGCCGGGTTAAAAGAGTGAGGGAACGAATAATCAATTTCTTCTAGATTTGAGACTTTAGATTTGATTTCTATAATATTACCCAATCAACACTGAAAACTTACAACCAACAACAGACAACGTACAACCGGAAATCATGTACCGTGTAGCGTATAACATGTAACACGAGGGATGAAAGTAAAAGTGGTCTTATTCTCCCTTTCTCAAAGGGAGGGGACCGTTTGCGGTGAGGGATTTCCCCTTCTTCCCTTCTTATCTTCTTTCCTGATTTTTATTAGATAAATTACTTGCCCACCAAAACCACTTCGGCGTAGGCGGGTGAATTAGAAATTAGGTGAATTTCCTCTTTCTATTTACTCGTGTTACACGTTACATGTTTTTGTTGAATGTCCTCCTCAAATAAGGTAAACTAAGCCGTATGAAGGCTTTTTTTATAACTACTGTCTACCAACCCCTTTACAACGTTTTAGTTTTTTTAATCGACGTTTTACCTGGTAATGGGGTGGGGCTTGCGGTTATTCTCCTTACCTTACTGGTAAAGTTCGTGCTATTTCCCCTTTCAAAGAAGGCGACTATTACTCAACTCAAAATCAAAGAGCTTGATAAAGGGGTAAATGAGATAAAAGAAAAATACAAAAACAACAAAGAGGAACAAGCTAAAGCAATGATGGCTTACTACAAAGAAAATGGAGTAAACCCTTTTTCCGGTATTATTTTGCTTTTTATACAAATACCAATACTACTGTCTTTATATTTTATGGTTCTAAAAGGCTTACCTCAAGTCGATACTTCGATTCTATACTCTTTTGTAAATGCACCGACTGTAGATATGCATTTTGTTGGGTCTATAGACCTGGCTGGTAAAAGTTTCATCCTTGCTCTCTTGGCTGCGGTAACTCAATACATACAGGTTCATTTTGCAATGCCCTTACCTCCTCCAAAGAAAGGAAAAGAAAGTTCTTTTAAAGACGATTTTGCGAGGAGTATGAATTTACAGATGAGATTCTTTATGCCTGCTTTGATTTTCATAATCTTGTTCCCCTTCCCTCCTTTTTCATACATATTCCCCGCAATCCCTTCAGTAATAGCATTGTATTGGATTACAAGTAATGTTTTTGCGATCGGTCAGGAGTTGTACTTACGCAAAACTATAAAAAACAAACGAAAAGAAGAGATTTCGATCGATAAAAGTGGGAATCTTGAAACAATAAAATAACTAAAAGGAATATGGACACCGAAATGGTAAAAAAAGTTATAGAGGATGTGATTAAGCTTCTAAACGTTGAAATCGAAGAGGTGTCTGTAAATAGAGATAATACCGAGAGAGTCGTGTTTATGGTAAAGACTAATGAGTCAGGTCTACTTATAGGGACGAGAGGTGGATCTCTCCACGCATTAAATGTTTTAGTGAAGAATATGGTGGCAAGAAAGGTGGCGACGGAAGAAATACCTCTTTTCTTTATTGATGTAAACAACTACCAAGAGAAACTTGAAGAGGAAATTAAAACAAAAGCTTCAATAATGGCACAAAGGGCACGGTCCTTTGAAGTGGATGTCCCTCTACCACCTATGACTTCTTACGAAAGAATGATGGTTCATAATTTTTTAAAGGACTTTGCAGATATAAAAACAGAATCTGAGGGTGAAGGAAGAGAAAGAAGGGTTGTTATACGTTACATTAAAGACTCTATTGAAGAAAAAGTAGTAGAGGATTTGGAATACAAGGAGTAAAAAACAAAAACTTCAGTTGGCGGGCCACTGCAGTTTTGGTTAAAGTATTTGATTCACATCAACTTCCTGTGCTGTGAGCTCAATGTTTTAGACTGAGTAAGTTAGTTTATTTCTAAGGACCAAAGAGACAGGTCTTTTTTGTTTGTAAATATAAGGTAAGATTCCCTTCCGTCTATTTGTATGTCGGTTATATCCATATCCTCACCACTTTCTTGTTTAGTGTTTAGAACAAATTCAAACAATTCGCTTTCAATCTCGTATCTCCATAAGTCGTCATCAAAAGAAACTCTCCCTTGATACCAAGCGTCCGGATAATCAGCTCTTGGTGGTGGTATAGGCACCGCACAGTAAAGCGAAAGTGAGTCTCCTTCGTACCAAGTACATTTTTCCGGTAGTGTGGCGAAAGGCATTGTTTGTGTCGTTCCAGAACTAATATCGTATAAAAAAGTCTGAAGTGTAAGGTTGGAACTTTCTGTATATAAAACATAGTTTCCGTCAGGGCTAACATTTCCCGTAAGACCGCTTATAGAACTCAGTACCGGTGTAATATTACCGTTTGAAGAGTTTACCAAAAACATTGATCCCGGAACATTGTTACCCGGTGCACTCGAAACCGAAACAGTCCCATCTGTAGGCCAATCTATGATCCACGACCTTAGCGGGGAGTTAAATATCTCTGCTCGGCTTCCTCCGCTAAACGAAGCCCGAATACCCGAAACTCCTGTTGAGGTTTCCGATAAATAGAAGATTGAGTTTCCGTTTGGAGATACGGTTATAAAAGGTATGTCTGACTGCAGAAACCCGCCTACAAGGGCTTGTTCTTCATTTTCGGCAGTCTCGTCCACAAAACCCTGAAAAGTCGCGATATCTTCATTTTCGTCAATATAACGCATAATCACACCTTTCCCACTACCTTGCCAAAGCGCCTCATATATTTTAGGTAAAGTTCTTCCTGAAATTCTTTGTTGAGAAAAATCTTCGGTATTTGTTTCAAAGATATGACCAAGTCCTCTATCCACGTAACGAATAACAATATCCCCTTCTTCATCTTCTTCCTCGGGCTCTTCCTCAAAAATTACAGCTCCCGCTACCGGTGTGGCACTTATTTGACGGAGTTTTGAGTTTGTACCTCCACTTGTACCTCCGCTACTACCTCCAGTATTGGTACCTCCACCATTAGAGGATCCACCGGAACTTGGGAAAATAGGGTCGGTCGGAGTGCCGATATCTACGTCTTCGTCTTGGGGGGCAAGTTTTGAAAAATAAAACCATAAAAAACCTCCAGCTAAAACCAAGATTGTGATTATTATTATAATAATTGCTGTCTTTTTATTCATATTTATTCGTTATCTTGAGAAACTGTTTGATCTTGGAGTCCTAAGGGGACGCAGTCGTTTATAATAATATATTGTGAAATTGAATTAGTGCTAAACCTTTCAAAATACTCAGCTGTTTGGAAATTGGTGCTGAAACTTGGGGTTTTAGAAAGTTGACCAGTGCCATTTCTTAGAGAATCAGATAAGTAAAGACATTTTTCTATTTTATCATACTTTTCCTCGAATTTATTTGAGTCTTCTGTGACAATGCAATTGATTTCTGTAATAATACCTCCTTCTTCATTTCCCTCTGCTCCTCGGAGAATTGATGTACACTCGTTATAGGTGGGTGCTGTGTTACCTATCACAACCGTATTACCTGCTCTAACCTCGGCTTCTTTCAGACATCTTGTAACAGCAAAATCGGCTAAATCATCTACATCTTCGGCGGCGGCTTCGCAATCCGACTCACTTTCATACAAAACTTCTACCACTTCTCTGTCTGTGTCTACATATCTAAGTCTCCATACAGCCGGACTGTATTTGTACTCATAAACTTTTAGGGCATAGGTTAAAAGAAAAGGTCCATCTGTATCTGTAACCTCTCTAAATCCCCCTCCCAACTCAGACGGCAAATCTGTACCCTTAAGGGAGATCAAGTCTGGATTTATAGTATTTAAAATAAGAAAAGAAGCGAGAGCCAGAACCAAACCGCCTACAGACCGAAGTATCTTGTCCTTTCCTTCCGATTTGTCGCTTATGGCATCGGTGGACATATACTGAAAAGCACCAATCACAATCATAAGAAACGCCAAAGCACCTGCAATAGCGATACCTGTGGTAAAAATACCCCTTACATATACAGAGAGGTTTGTGGTGCATGATTCTCCTGCAAGGGAGCAGTCTTGCACAGTTGTCCCAGGTATAGGGGCAAGAGGGGTATATTCACTCGTAGCAGCGATTGAAATAGCAGGGAGAAACAAAATAAATAACAAAAGAGCTATTACCGCCAGAAACGGAATATATCTTTTTAAAATTCTATCTTTTTTTAATATAAACATCATTATATTTTAATTTCCGGAATTTTCTCCAAATTGAATTCTAATATCATTGTCTGCAAATTGGAAAATCCGTGATCTGTGAGACGCTCGAAGCGATACCAAACTTTGTCCGGATCGGTTGCCTTCATTTCTCAATACCAATTCGGACTGCCCCGCTCCGCTTACGGGCAACGCTGTTCCATTCATACTCCAGCTAAATAATATATTTGGGTCATTTCGGCGTTCGGCGTTGAAAGAATAAGGTATTGAGGTTATTTCGATCTCATCGCTTGAAAAAGAAAATGGGTTAGACAGTGCACTGTTAAACATAATACCGTAGAAGGGATCGTTTCTATAGAATAAAATCGTAGGAGAGGTGGGTTTTACCACTATGGTCTTCTCCGCTACGTATATATCGTCAAAACTCCTTACTTCTACAGAAACAACAGTTTCCCTTATCGGTATATCTCCTTCGGCTATAAAAGTATCTACACCTACACCTGACTCACTTCCAATCACTCGGTCTCCTTTCTTCCAGGTAAAAACAAGGTCATTTGAATTTATCCTGCTCCCATCCTGCCCGACAATAAAAGGTATGGCAACTACTCTTATAGTGCCCTGGTAAGGGAAATACGACTTACCTTTGTAAAATGGAGGTCTGTAACTATCGACTTCCCAAATAAGATCAACAGATGCTGGTCTAATCGTCATCTCCTTCTCGATAATCGATCCTTCGGATGTTTGTATAATAACACTCACTCTTGTAGCACTTCCAAGACCTCCTAATGTAAGTTGCAGGTCTTTCTCCCCTACCCCTTTTAGAGCAAGAGAGCCATTCACATACCATGACATATTGGCTCTTTTTAAATCGGTAAGATAGCTTTCGATGTGCACCTTCGCTTGGGTATTCGGTAGAGGATGTTTCGGGTAAACAGTCATAGAAAGGTTTTCAGACAAGCTCGAAATCTGCGCATTTAGAATCCCGGGTTTTTGCAAAACCAAAAAACAAACAGCAATAGAAAGGAGTAAAAATAAAATGAAAGTTTTTTTTATGTCTAAAGCAGTCATATGTGTCTAAATTGTACGATAAAAACTTCTTTTTGTGCAGGCAAAAGTGTAGGATATAAAGAATGTAGCATTTAACATGTAACACAACAAAATCCCAATCTACTAATGAAATTCCAATTTACTAATACCTACTAATCCTAAAAATACGTATTCTGTTTTCCTTTTCGTATCTTCATTAGTATTTCGTATTATCTCTATTTTCTTTAACTTAAAAACTTACCAACTTACTACTTGCCAACTCTCTCGTGCTACATTTTATAAGCTACACGTTCTATGCTTTATGTTACACGTTACAAGCTACATGTTCTGTGCTCCCTGGTCCCTACTTCCCATTTTTAATTCTTTGTTTTTCAAATTTATCGAGAGCTTCAAGTGACGACCAAGTAAGTCGAACAATTTTTGTCTCTCTAAAATGTGCCAAAAGAACCGCTATAGTAACAGTCGGAATAATAGGAACCAAATTTTCTGCAAGAAAGGCGACAGCATATCGCCATACAAGTTTTTTCCATAACATTTTTCTTACAAGACTGGTTTTGCCCAATATCCATAAAAATATTATTACTGACGCTAAAACCGAAAATGATAAAGATAAAAACCGGTAGAATCCGGTAAAGACAAGTCCTACACCAGTTACTCCGACTGAGTCTGTGATAACGGAAGGAGTATCGATTATGTCCTTAAAGACCGCCATTAAGAATATGTATATCGGGAATGACGGTATTTTGGGTTTTTGTCCCCTCATCTCTGTCACCTCTTCTTTTGACAGTGAATCTTCTCCAGCGTCGGTGAAAACTCTGTTGACGGCGTCCATCATTCTTCTGCGATCATTTAAAGATCGGGGTAATTCGTATTTTGAACCCGATCTGTTTGGGGAACTTGTATCAGTCCGGTCTGTTCCCAAAGAAGACCCTCCTCTTTCTGAAGACAGTTTTTGCTTTGCTGTTGAGGCATTTTCTGTCTCTTTAATCATTTTAGAATTTATTTAAAATGTCGATACTTTAATACTCTAACTTTGTATCAGTTTTGGATTCATTTTGTGATTGAGAACTGTTTGCAGTAAGTTCATCTTTGGCTTTTTTGATCGAAAGTAGTTGAGATGGGTCGGAGGTTATTATCTGATCCTCAGTATAAGAAGCTATTATCTTGATAGCGACATGTTTTAATCCGACGAAAAATATACCCTCCCCTACATCTGATTCAAGCAAAAGATACTTTTCCTCGTCGGTTAGGTTGAAGGTTTTTTGTACTGTATCGATGTTTGAAGGCGATTGTTTCAAAAGCATTTGTATCGACGAGTTGGTTATAATCGGCAAACCGTAAGGAGATTTTAGGAAGTCGTTCACATCTTGTGTGATTGTAGATAGCCCTAAATAATATTTTCGGCCACGTTTTGCGAGTCCCAAAAGGAAGGAAGCTGTGTCTTCAGATTTCATCATCCACCACGCTTCGTCTATAACCAAGAGTCGTTTACGCAGGTTTCTTCTGATAGCGTTCCAGATATGGTGAGTAACTATGTACATTGCCACGGATTTAAGTTCGTCCTCCATATCTCGGAGTGAAAATACCACCATTTTGCCGTTTATATCGACATTTGAAGGTCGGTTTATAAAGCCTGCCCAAGTACCACGAGTGTATTTTGACAGTCGCTGAGCTAATGATTCCCCTCCTTCCATACCAGCAAGCACGAGTTCAAAGTCCGACAAAAGTGGAGGCTCGATATTTGAAAAATCAGTATCAGGAGCAATATCTTTGAGGGCGTATGTTTCAGTTATAGCTCGGTCAATAATTGCGTCCTCTTCGGGTGTTAGTCCTCCCATCATAATTCGAAACAGTCCGACCAAGTTTATTACGTGAGACCTTAAAACATCAGCTCCAGATTCGTCTTCACTTGGGACTGGTAAGTCAAAAGGATTTATGTGGTGCTCGGAGTTTAGTGAGATATTGAAATATTTTCCTCCTACGGCTTCCGCTAAGTATTCGTACTCCCTTTCCGGGTCTATAACCAAAACCTCGGTATCAAACATAAGAGTACGAAGGATTTCGAGTTTTGTTGTGTAAGATTTTCCTGACCCTGATTTGGCAAGAGTTACCGAGTTGTAATTTTCAAGGGAGTAACGATCAAATAGAACCAAGCTCGAATTATGCCTATTGATGCCATAAAGTATACCTTTGTCACTCGTAAGGTCGAAAGATATAAATGGGAAAATGCTCGAAAGTGGAGAGGAGTTTAGCTTTGAATGAACAGCAAGTTTATCGTTTTCAGTAGGGAGTGTGGTTTTAAAACCGTCTTCTTGTTGAAAAAGAGCCGGTTTTATATAGACAAGCTTTGCCTCAAGTATCGATTTTATCTCCGATTCGACTTTATCAAGTTCTTCTTCGCTATCTCCGTATATGGAAAGGTAGAGACCAACATCAAAAAGCCTCTCTTGTGCCTGCATCAGGTCGTCACGAAGTTGTTCCAAGTCTTGGTAGGCGGTATCAAGCATAGGGTCACGAACCAAACCTTTTTCTTCTCTGGTATGTATTTGACTTTGGACTTCAGCAACTTTCTTTTGAAATTGACGAAGCACTTTGGATGTCTCTATGGGGTGAATATATATCGAAATATCAAAAACTTTGTCTAAGTTTATAATCGGAGCAAACCATCCTTCGGTCAAAAATCTCGGATAAGATATAACAAAAAATGTTCTAACTATTTTATCGCCCAAATGAAGTGCCCGAGGCGTTACTTTAAGAGCCGATGGTGCTATAACATCTTTGAGTTCCAAAACCCCCGCCTCGTATATTTCTTGAGGCAATATAGAGGCAATATCGGGTTTATTTTTCTTTTTAAATATATCTAAAAGTCCCATAAAATTAACTTTACAACCAACAACCTACAACCAACAATTTAGCACTTCGAAGTATCCATCACTCTTTTTTTAAATCCACCAAGTTGGTCGCAAATCTCTGAAATTCTTCTATATAATACATCAAAATCTTTTTTTAAAATAATATCGTTTTTATAAAAAGTATGTGCCGCCGCCAGTGTTTCGTATGCTGAACCGAGCGATATATCTAAAAACCTGTTTAATTCTTTTTCCGACGTTTTGTCGCTACCTTCTGATATGTTTAAAATAATTGAAAACGAGGATCTGATTATTTGGCTACCTAGATCGTACTTATATTGCCGGGGAATTTTATTTGTTATAACCAGCACATCAGAAAATAGTATTTGAGAGTCTTTATATACTTTCCAATCTAAAAATCTAAATTTCTTCATATTGTCAGTTGTTTAGTTTACTGTGTGTCTTTGTTTGTCAATTTCTTATCCATCTCCTGAATTTTTGTTGTTGGTTGTCAGTTGTATAGTTTCTTGCTTAATTCACTTGCATCGGTTTTTCTGTATCGCCCGGATTAAATATCTTGTAAAACAACTCTATAACCTCCTCTGTTCCAAGTTTGGCAACCCTGATACCACAACGCACCAATCCTTGTTCCACGACCGACATTCTTTGTTCCAACTGACTTCGGTTTTCCTCAAATTCTTCCATTCTGGCTTCGGTACCTTCTCTATTACTTTTTCCAGGCAATATTGAGCTTATCTTACCTCCATTTCCTGTATTTATCGATGCGGGAGCGAAAGGAACCACGATAAAGAAAGTCTTCGTCATAATATTGGTGCTCTCGGTGAAATTTTTTATAAAGCCAATATATTCCCTGGTCTGAACTTTCATAAGATCAGTTACCTGCTCCCTGTACCTTTCTTCGAGAAGTGCTATGTATGGCCTTATATCAAGCCGTCTTGATTGCATATATATTTGGGTCGAGAAGTCTAAAGAGTTTAGATAGTTTTGAAATTGAGAGATAATAGCTGTTTGATTTTCGCTTGATTTTAGAGCAAAGTTTACGGACGATGCCATAACTATACCTCTCATCGCCCCACTTTTAAGTACGACTATACCATCACGAACTTCTTTTATTGGTACAAATTCTTGTGCTGGTTTTGATTTTATAGGCATAAATAAAATTCTAAATTAAAGCAGTAGCTTTTATTATAACGTGGATATACTTCTATACCAACGTAGATCGTGTAACGTTCAGCATAAAGCCATAGAGGGTCTGTAAAGATTAGTGTGTCTCATCCCTGTTAATAAATGAAAATTGGTGAACCGGAAACTTCGACCAATTTT
>PCWC01000091.1 GCA_002787175.1 Parcubacteria group bacterium CG11_big_fil_rev_8_21_14_0_20_39_22
ATTCTTCCATTGTATCACCAACAGGGCGAGACAGGGATGCGGAAACTCACTCCATCCCCGCCCTTACGGGACGGGGAATTTGCGTGGATTAAAAAATCTCTCTCCAGATTTGACATTTTAGACTTGATTTTTGAGATTGCTTTTTACATGTTAAACGCTTCATGTTACACGTTACATTCACTATCTCGTATCGTTTATACCCAGACTATAGTGGATACCGACGAGCATTATAAGGCCGAGAATTAAAAACATCTCTGAAAAATCTATAAACAAAAGAAGTAGTGTGGCGAAAAGCGGTCCAATTACATAAGCGGCAGGACGTACGATTCGGAAAAATGCCATTATATCAATATCCTTTCCGTCTACGACTTTGAAAAAATACGTCTCACTCATTATTTCTATCATACTCGCACCGGTCCGAGTCAAGAAAAGGAGTCCGGCCCAAACAAGGAAGTTTGCCGTTTGTACGAAAGCGATTGCAATTGTCGAAATAGCTATGATAAAAAATCCAAGTGTAAGTATTTCTTTTTCTCCCCACTTTGTGTCGGCAAGTTTACCCAGCGGCTCTTCAAACAAAACATAAGGTAAAAGTGCGATAGATAACATAACCCCTATTTCACTCCACGAAAATCCTACGTGTGAATGTAGATAAATCGGTATATATATCGTCATCCAGGCAAAGAAGAATTGGAGCAAGAAAGAAGCCATAGAAACATATCGAACATTTTTATTCGTTATAAGACTCTTGAAAGTGTTTAAAAATGAAACTTCTCCATAAGGAGGATCTTTAAAAAACCTAAACCTGCTATGGAGTAAATAAGCACTCGGTATAAGTAATAGAAATGCCGATAAATATATTACCTGGTATCTATCTGTCCCCACAAGCAAAAGCGCGGTTAGAAGAGGTGCTATAACCCAAGCAATGTTTCCCATAGTCAGGTATATACCTCTTACCCTACCTGTATCTTTATCGGTTGAGTAATTCTCCAAAAGTACGTCTAAGTTAAAATATATAATCGGTACCGACACCATATTTACTATAAATGCAAAAAGTAATAAGAGCACGTCTTCAGAAAAAGCAAGAACAAAAAGCGACAACAGAGTGGCGAAAATAAACCACATTGTCGTCCTATAATCACTGGCTCTACGCAGAATACGGGCGATTCCAAAAAATATGGCTATGTTTATTAAAGATCCGATTATATATACCGACCCGACCAAACGTTCAGGTATTAAAGTCGCCAAAAAAGAAGAGCTTATATGAATACTTAAAGTGTAGTGCAAAGAGAAAAAGAAACTCAACACATAAAGTATTACGGTAGGACGACTTCTGTACTTAAGTGGAGAGACATCGCATTGGGCCGGTTCTTTCATACAAGCTATTATACCAAGGTTCTCTAATTATCGTATAGGAAAAACAGCTCGAGCATATCTTGCTTGAGCTGTTTTGTAATTTGATTTAAGCGTCGTAAGTCTCTTCGTCGTCATAATCGACGAGATCATCGTCGTCGATTATCGATTCCTCAATAACTTTTTTATGCAAACCGTCCTCGCATTCGCAAAGGGTAAGCTGTTCTGCATGTTTGGAACAGCTCTCACTATCGCAAATACCCGGTACACTGGATTCCCCTTCACAACCTCCAGTACAAACATAATGAATATGTGCATCCATAGCTATTTTAATAAATGTTTAACTTATAATCCCCTTCTGTCTTAAAGAGGCCTCTATTTCATCGGCATCGGTATCGGCAAGAACTTCTCCGTCTATAACCATAGTAGGTGCCTTATCCTGACCAGACACCTCTCTGAGCTCGTCGAAATACTTACTGTTTCCAAGAACCTCTTTTTCCTTGAATTCGACTTTACTTTCCTTCAAAAAAGTCCTGGCTCCGTCACACCAAGGGCAACCTCTTTTTGTGTATATTGTTATATCCATACGTGTCTAAGATATTAATTAACAAATAATAACGACCGAAGCAAGGAACAGTATGATTGTCTGACATACAAGCCAAATATGCAATAGAATGACGTGGATAATAACACCTGCTTACATAATTTCATAATTCAAAAATTTGCCGATTTCTACCTTGACTGACTATGAATAATATGTTTAAATATAGATGGGCGCACTTACACAGATAAAAAAATGGAACATAAAATAAAGAAGATCCTAGTTATAGAAGACAATGAAGAGATACAGAAGGTAGTGAAAAGATCGCTTGAGTTTACCCTCAAAGGGAGACCGAAAATTTTTTTGGCCAGTGATGGCCAAATAGGGATCGAGGTATTCGACGCTAATTCCAAATCTATCGATATAGTCATAACCGACATGGATATGCCACGTCGGGACGGACTTGAAGTTATAGACCATATCAAAAGGAAAGGTTATAAAACACCGATAATTTTGATTAGCGGACGAATGCAGAGAGAAGGCGAACATAAACCCGACCTGTTCCTCCCAAAACCTTTTACGGTACAACAACTGAAAAACGCCGTCGAAAGTCTTCTACCATAGCATAGTGAGTTTAATCTCACTGCCAAATCGTCGTTTTGAAAAAGCGACGATTTTTTTGTATAAATTGTCATTATAAGCCAAAGGACAGATCTCAAATAATCATGTCAAGGTGGCAGTAGTCTGACTACCGCCACTTTCAAAACACCCTGAGCACTATCCAGAAATGACTTCACTTTTTTGCAGAATGATTGGGGACAGATTTAGTCTAAATTTGACAAAAACTATACTTTTTATATACTGACAACTAATGAAACTGATAACAAATAGCTACCGATTTTTCTTCTTTTTTACTTGGAGCCAAACCTCTTGGGCTGGTATTTGTTATCGATAAACTCCCCTTCCGATACCAAAAACGAGCCCGAGAGACGGGCTCGTTTTTTGTTCTTTGAAAATTTTGTAAAGTTTATGTTTGCTTGACTGAGATGGTTTTTCCGTTTTCCGAAAGAATTCTGCCCAAATACAGCTTTGGGTGGAACACTTTCGGAAAACAATAAACAAAAATACAGACATGCAAGAAGAGACTCACAACACAAATATAAACTCCATCTCTCCTCTGCCTTCACCAGAATCTTTGAAAAAAGGAATTCCTTTATCTGAGATTTCATGGAAAACGGTGGATCAGGGACGAAAAGTTATTCCCCAGATTCTGTCCGGTAAAGACAGGAGACTTTTGGCAATAGTCGGACCATGTTCGATTCACAACATAGATGAGAGTAAGCGATACGCCAAAAAACTTTCTTTGCTTTCTGACGAGCTTAAAGATGTGTTGTACATCGTAATGAGGGTGAACTGCGATAAACCACGGAGCCGAGCCAAGACAAATGGGAGAGCTTCCTGGCAAGGACTTTTCAACGATCCGAAAATGAACGGGTCCTACGATATGGAACTTGGCTTTCGTCTCGCGCGAGAACTGATACTATACGTAAATGAAATGGGATTACCGGTTGCCACAGAAATGCTCGAGAAAATCAACTATCAAATGATAGATGATCTCCTAAGCTATGTATGGATTGGAGCTCGAAACACAAACTCGCAAGAGCAAAAGAAAGTTGCCTCTGGCGCTTCAACTGTTGTAGGCTTTAAAAATCCGACCGATGGGTTAATAGATGTGGCAGCACACGCTATTGAGTTTGCAAAGCACTGTCACGTTTTTGCGGCTCCGACAGATAACGGAGTTACAAGCAGATTCTCAACCAAAGGCAACGCCTACGGACACCTGATCCTACGTGGGTCAGATAATGGTCCAAATTGCGACAAAGGAAACATCAGATCGGCTGTAAAAAAGCTTTCTGAATTGGGACTCATTTCAAGAGTTATTGTTGACTGTTCTCACGGAAACAGCCATAAAAACCACGAAAAGCAAAGGGAGGTTATAGGATCTCTATTACCTCAAATCAAGGAAGGGGGAGATATAGCCGGAATTATGTACGAGTCATTTCTTGAAGACGGCAAGCAAAATATACCGGTCGATCTATCCAAGCTCAGACCGGGAGTCTCGGTCACAGACGGATGTGACGGCTGGAAGCGCACGGAGAAAACACTTCGTGAATTTGCAGAGGAACTTCGCAAAATTACAAAAGAGAAGAGATGACAAATCTCCCTTCAATTCGGTCCGCCACATTGCGGACCGAATTTTTTTATATAAATCCATGAACGCCTCAACGGAAGTTCCCGTTGAGGCGTTCATCCAAAATAACACCTACATAGAATCAAGAAACCGGCCGCTTTTTGCGACCGGTAATCTAAAGAAGATTCGAGAAATTATATCCCGTGCCCTCTATACTTTTTGGATTCCTCAACTTTTTCCCTGCAAGGTTTGCGTTTTTTCACCTTGTTACTCTTACCTCTTTGCCCTCCTTCTGTGAGACATTCTTGCCTTCCGTGTTTACCGGCAAAAGGTAGGGAGCATTTTGAATCGACACTACTTGGAAAAGGTTCCATAAATAAAGAACTTTCTAATGGGGCTGTTGCCAAATATCCATTTTGGCTGATTTTCCCAAAATCCAGCTACGACTTGTTAAAAATTTTTCGCCAATACTCAGGCATTAAACTCAAAATTTTTAACTTCGTCTCGCTCGAATTTTGAAAACATCATCTCAAAAGTCTATTCGGCAACAGTCCCCTAATTTCTCTCCGCCACTATAAGCGAAAAGCCAATCCGGATGGGGGACTGGCTTTTATCTACATTCTGCTTTGGTTTTATATAGACACGAGTCAGACCTCCATCCCTTTTTCGGATAGTAGCAGTAGGTCCAGTATGTTTGCTCGCTGTCTTTTTATCATTATTTAATCTTAGCTAAAGGCAAGAATCTGTCAAGCGAAATAGCTGTTAGGTTTTAGCTGTTAGCTTATAGGTGATACGGGCACAAATACTCTTTAACTATCAATTTTTTAGACAGACCACCTGTCTGCCAGCAAATCAGAGAAATAACAGCTAAAAACTACTCTCTCCCTTTCTTCCTAACACCTGCCAACTAAAACTTACCCCCACCTATCTCTTTCTTTCCTAACACCTAAAACCTAAAGGATATTCTCTCCTTTTCTTCTTTCCTAAAAGCTAAAACCTAACAGCTAAAAACTATTCTCCTGTCGGGGTACCCGGTAACGCTCCGAGGCCTCACGCACCCCATGCGTGTATACTGCTTTTATACTATACCCCGATAAATCAAAATTTCAGTTTAGAGCCCGTCAAACATCTCTTTAGAATATTCTTGTGACAAGATATTAAAAAGGTACTGCATCATATTACTATAAAATCTTATTTAAACAAAAAAACCGCTTCGACGGTTTTTTTGTTTCTCTATTTTTCGGTCTTAGGTATTTTGGTTTTTAATTCTTTCCAGTGTCTTTTTAGGTCTTTAGAAACCTTTTCAAGTTCTTTATTATCAACATTTTTTGCTGCCTTGTACCTCTTTGCGACATTATCAACTACCGCATTGTAAGCCTCTTCATTTAAGTCCTTCATTTTTTCTATCTCCTCAAGAACCTCTCCTTTCATTTTAAGCACCCACCCTCGCACCTTTGCTCTTCTTTGTCTACCTTCTTTAGTGCCGTATAGATAATAAGCACCGAGTGCAGCAAGCGCTGTTGTCACTCCTATGCCGAAGCCTTTTGAATTTGTTTTATTTTTTACCATTTTTTGTTTTATATCTTATAATTTAATAATTACTCTGTCTCGTCTTCTGATTTACTTTTCTTCTTTCGAGCTGGCTTTTTCATTCCCACTGCAGATATTATCACTTGAGTGATAAAAGAAGCGACTTTATTTGAACCCGTAAACACAGTTTCCCTTATTGATCGAAAATCCGACAAAATATTTTCACCTTCTTCTTTAATGCTTCGAGTAAGATCCCTGACTTCTCTTACGACTTGTATGAGATAGAAGATAAGCACCGCCATGAGAATTCCAAATAGTATGAAACCTATGGTACTTACAAAAAAGAAAAGGTCAGCATGATACAAATTCTGCATATATTTATTATATCATAAAAATTTACAGGGAAAGTGGGCTAAAGAAACTTTTCGGGGGCTGAATATGATAAAGTACAGCTCTGTTTAAAGGTATTTCTTTAATTATCTAAAACCATGTTTAAAAA
>PCWC01000038.1 GCA_002787175.1 Parcubacteria group bacterium CG11_big_fil_rev_8_21_14_0_20_39_22
CTAGTTTTTGTTTTTAGATTCTTTTTCATTTTTGTCTGATTAATTGATAGATTACTCTATGTTATCAGACACACTTTATTTTACAGTCCCAAAGAAAAAAAACTCCTTTCTCTTTCTCTCTAAAAACCCGCCTGCTCCCGACCATCGGGAGGGCTGGCAGGCTAACACCTAACAACTAACACCTATTCGAGTGCTGGGTGCTCCCCTCATAGGGGAGAAGAAAAAACACATTCCCCTCTTTCTTCCTAACACCTACCAACTAAAACCTAACACCTACCACCTATTCTGAGGGAGGTGCTGAGTCTGCGAAGCGGAGGGTGTTTCTTTTTCTTTTCTTTCTTCCTCTTCTCCTTCTTTCTTTCGTTCCCCAAATTTGAGATTTTAGATTTGATTTTTAAGATTTCCTTGTGCTACCTGTTATACGCTACATGTTTTATTTTTTTTACCCCAAAAACTACCAACTATCCCCCCTCTCTCCTTCTTCCTAAAAGCTAACAACTAAAACCTAATAACTATTCCGGTATTCTTCCTCACTTATAACACCCCAATACAGCATCCCTTCCAAAATACCGGATGCGTAATTACCGTTTAGAGGATCTCTTCCCTCTGCAAAATAAATTGTTTCCTTTATTCTCTCTTCAGGCAGCTTTTCTTTGATTTCCTTTCTTACTTTATCTGAGCCGTTTTTTACCAAAATCCCCTTATAACCTTTCAAAAAGGCGAGTAAGTCATTACCGCTATCTCCGCAAAATATTACTTTTGAAGTATCGATTCCCGATTCTTGCCGAACAAATTCTATAGCCGTTTGCTTTGTTGCTCCCTGTGGCACAATGTCTATAAGACCGACACCGCGTATTGGGTCAATACTTGAAATAATTTTCGCTGTAATTCCTCTATCTCTTACTATTCTATTCTCAAGTAGAGATGCCAGATCGTCAATTGATTCCGGTACTGACACATAGAAACTTACCTTAAACTCGTTTAGGTTTTCAGCTTCTTGCAGTTCAAGTCTTTCGACTTCTTTGCCAATCTCCCTAAGTTCCTCGAAATTCCATCCTGGAGTCTCCGTACGAATTTTCTCAGACCACTTATCATAAAAAACAAGTTCGCCGTCGACTTTCTTATATATTGTCGTGCCGACATCACCGATAAAGAAATCCGGTAGTTCTATTTCATATTCTGAAATTGCAGATTTCAAGAGTTTTAAACTTCGACCCGATACATAGGCAAGACAGATATTATGCTTTTTTATAATTTCAAAAAATTTTGGAAGGACATTGTCGTTCTCTTCTTTGCCATTTGGCAAAAGAGTCCTGTCGAGATCACTACATAGTAAATATCTTGAATCCATCATAAGAATACTTTTTGTGAAATTTTATCTCCTCCGGATTTATAGGCGATAATATAAGCCGCCGCCGAAAATCCGAGACAATCGGTACCCATAGGTTTATAATCTTTGCCATTAAAATACTCGGGAAAAGTATACTCACCATCTTTTAAGACCTGAGCAAATTCTTTCAAATGTTTTTCCCTATCTTTCACATCAACTGAAGAAAGGAAAAATCCATGTACCAAAGTCCAAAGTCCTCCATTGTGATATTCGTATGGCTTGTTTTTAAAGCCGTATAGATGATTGCTCTTTAAATGCTCAAAATTATCATCACCTTCTTTAATAACAGGGTCAAACGCCGGCAGTATGGGAAAATCAGGTTTTTGTAACTTAAAAATATTTTCGGCAATCTCTTTTTTCTCATCCGGAGTCGGTATAGATGAATGCAAAAGCAAGGCAGTGGCAAAAACATCGCTATGAAAACGTACGCTATGGTTTGTAAAATACGTTACAGGCGATACCGACTTCCTTTCCGTGAGTGCCTTTTCAAAAAGTTGTTTATCATATATATGAGGATCATCACTATACTCTTTTTTAGGTAGATAATTTACTTTTATAAGTTCCGACAAAAAATCCTTTTTTTCAATTATTTTAGTATCGCCGGTTAAAAGTCCGTATAGAGAAAGTGCGAAATAATAGAGCATTTCATCAAATAAAACATAGCCGTGATTTATGTATTCATCGGCCCAGTCACCACCCTGCGGTATATACAAAAGACCACGTCCATTTAGTTCGAGGCATTTTAAATAAAAAAGAGCTTTCTCGACCGACTCTTTAAATTGACCAAATACCGAATTGTCTTTTGTAACAAGTGCATACTTACAAACACCTATAACATACCAAACAGTAGCATCGACTCTACCGACAGTAGTACCGTAACTGATTTTACCATCAGAAATAGAAACATTACTTGGGATTCTTCCGGTCTCGTCTTGATTATCCTGTAAAGTTATAAGAGTTTTATAAAATGTTGCTTCGAGATCTTTATCCTCGGAAAGTAGCGCGGCGAGACCAGCCACAACTCCGTCGCGAGCCCAAACCCTTTTGTAATTTGCGACGTCTTTCACTGATGCTGTAAAGCCCGATTCGGTCGAGAGCTGGTGCAAAAGTTTGACACTCTTTTCATACGCTTCTTCTCTTACGTCCATATCTCAATATTGTAACATATCGACAGGGTATAAATAGGAATTTTCAATTTTAAATTATAAATTTTAAAAGAATTTTCAATTCTTAATTTCTAATCAATAAACAATTTCTGAAGGTGTAAACTCTGCTCCCCATCTTCAGTTTAAGGGATTTAAAATTTAAGAATTATAAACGACGTAGGGCGAGAGAAGTGGGAGAAATTCTGATTTCTCACATTTCCGAGCCGAGGAGTTTATATGAGGGTAGAATACCGCTTTTATTTATAAAAATTCAAAAATTACAAAATCAACTACCACCGCCAGAGGCGGTGGTATGAACACCATCCTGGAAGGCAATATGTTACTTAATGTTATTAAATTACCCTCGTTGTTCTCGTTCCTGTTGCCATTTTACATACTTCTTGATTTGGTCTTCGTTTAGTCCGACAGTGGATACACAGTACCCTCTCGACCAGATGTGCCTACCCCAGTATCGCTTTGTCAGTTCTTTATGTTCTCCGAATAATTTTAATGCGATTTTACCCTTCAGGAACCCTAGGATTTCCGATACGGAGTATTTAGGAGGAATGGAGATGATTAGATGGACGTGGTCACTTTGTATATTTATCTCTTCGATTGTGACATAGTCTTTCTGTCCGCACAAGCGGTATATATTGTTACGCACAAATACTTCGACCTTTCCTTCCAGGACTTTGTATCGGTATTTGGGACAAAATATGATATGATATTTACATAGCCACACGGTGTGTGACAAACGTTTGTATTGTGATTTCATAGCTTCAGTTCGCCTTCCGGACTGGAGCTATGTTTATTTTACAGTATTGAATGTACAGGTAGAACCATTTTCCAGTCACCACCGCCAGAGGCGGTGGTTTAGGCTGCGCAATTAAAAATTTATACATACGGTGAGTGTTTTCCCGACCGAAGCCCTAGTACCAGAGCACAGCTCGATACGGGACAGGCAACTAAGAAATTTACCAAATTCTAAAGTTCTACTTAGAACCTGTTCACAATCTCATCGCTGAAATATAGCTAAAAGCATACGCTCGTCCGTCAAAACAATAAATTCGGGCTGCAAAACTTCGCTTCGTCCTCATTGAATCTTGGATTCACTTCGGACTCCATCTCGTTTTTCGCTCGAAATTTTATTGTTTTACTCGGACGCGAGATTGTGAACAGGTTCTTAAAACCCCGATGCAATCAGAGCAATAAACCACACTATCAAAACTATAAATACCAATATAGCGGGTGAACTATGCTTCTTCTCTGAAAAAATTCCAATTTTTTCTCTTGTTAAACAAGTTAAGACGATTATAAACGCCGCAAAAGAAAGTATTATCATCGAAGAGAAAGACCTTTCGAGAATTTCTCCACCCATAACTTCCCAAATCGAAAGAGCCCCGAGAAGAGCAAGAATCGATACACACACGACAAGAAAGACGGTCGTTGTCTGCCTGATACCAGCAAATGCTTTGTGAGGCACTGCTTCACTTATCTGACTTTGCATTGCACCCGGAGCTTCGGGAGCATCACTCCCCTCTTTTGCCAACTTATGCTTCTCCGAAGCATTTCCCGCCACCGCTATAATTATAGAGGCAAAAGCGATAAGTCCTATAGTCTTAAAGGACTTTGATATCACATCATCGTCCAATAGATTCCAAACCCCGAATACCGAAATTACCGCAAGTATCGCAACACAACCGATAAAAAGATATGCGATTGAATTTTGTATTTTTTCCATAAACTAATTTTTTATTGATAAAACTGTTTTTTGATTTGTATACTCCACAATAACAACGATTATAGACAAAATAAGGACAAAAGCAACGATGACTATTTTTAACGGCAGGTTTGGAAAGAAATTTATGAAAAAAGCAAAGTACCATGAAAGTGCCGCCACAGACAGAGTTCTTGTTGATGGTTTACGTAGTCTAATAGCCGAATTTTCTTCGTTTCCGAAAGGCATATAGACTAAGAATGGCGCGTAAACTATCATTAAAACCGCACCTGAGAATGCTGCAATAAAAAGCAGTGATATTTCAAATACAAAAATACCAGAATTAATGAGTGAAGGATAAGCAACATAAAGTGCCAGATAACTTATAATGACAAGACCAAGCCCCACCCAAACAAGCTCCGAGACGCTTTTTATACCATCGAGCTCTTTCTCATCGATTTTGTCATCCTTTAGGAAATTTCTAAACAATAGTATCGCCGCCGTTATACCACCAACACCAAAACAAAATCCCAAAAATTTCAACATCTCAAGTACCGGCTCGAAGCTCCGTAAAAATACCACTGTACTCTCAACACTCACAAGCGAAACCGTCGCGATTGAAAGAGAGAGAAGTCCGGTCAAGATACACCAAATACACCATTTTCTTAAAATAAACGCTTGAACAAATAGAAGGTAGGCAGAAAACAACCCTGCACTAAGCGACATCAGCATAAGCAACAAAAGAGCATTATCTTGAAACATCGAAGGGGTTGTTATAAGAGCTACATATAAAAACGTCATCACAGAAAAATAAGCCATACCGAAATATTCAAGCGATATGCCAAAAAATTTTGCGTACTTACTACGCGTTACCGCTTCGCAATTGGATCCCGTTGGGCAGACAAGAGCTATGTTATTTGTCTTGGTATGATAGATGTTTAAAGAAACCCCAAACCCTGCCATACTCGCAACAACTATAAACATATAAAGTCCTTCCAGATGAGGTAAAAACACAGTAAAGAAAAACCCGCCTATACCCGTGAGGACGAGCAGGAAATATAAAACCAACTGATTAGATATTCGTAATTTCATTTAACTATAATAATATCACGTTTAAATCATAAATTTTAAGTCGTTGTGGATTGTAGATGTTATAGCCCCGCAACAGAGCGGACGAGAAATTCTGTTAACAGAACAAACATAGTTATACCAGTGTTTTGCAAAACATTAGTATAGACTTTCCGCGGGGTGTGAGTTTGTGGAGAACACTGGGACCGTCGTTTCTCTTCATCACAAGACCTGTGATTGCGAGTTTCCTAATGTGATCAGAAGCATTTTCATACCCCATCTTTAACTTTTCGGAAATACCAGCAACCGATTGTTCCGGGTTCTTTTCTAAATATTCCAAAATCCGAAGTCGATTGTGATTGGCAACTCCCTTTATCATCCTCTCTACTTTTCTATACTCAAAAGTCATACTATCATTGTATTCCTTATACTAATGTTTTGCAAAACATTGAATAAGTCCACCCTCTTTTGCACTCTACTTGTAATCTCTTCATATAATACTCGGACCCAGTTAATACCTCAAGCGGTGTATT